>DQCL01000246.1:1146-8071 GCA_003533975.1 Octadecabacter sp.
GGGCCGTTTGGATTTGGATGAATTAATGCGATTAGACCATCTCGCGATTGCGGCGGAGACACTCGAGGAAGGTGTTGCATGGGCGCAGGAGCGGCTGGGCGTGGCGTTCTTAGCAGGTGGAAAGCATCCGCGGTTTGGGACGCATAACCAGTTACTTGGGCTGGAAGGTGGGCTTTACCTTGAAGTGATAGCTGTCGACCCTGATGCAGATTGCGACGGGCCGCGCTGGTTCGCGCTTGACGATTTCAAAGGCCCTCCGCGCCTCGCCAACTGGATTTGCGAGGCAGATGATCTCGATGCGGGTTTGGTGCACGGTATGCGCAAAATTGCCATGCAGCGTGGAGACTTGCGATGGGACATGGGCGTTCCGCAAGATGGGAGCTTACCGATGGATGGCGGTTTTCCGACTTTGTTGCAGTGGCATACCGATACCCCGCCTGGGCAAAGCTTGGCGCAATCGGGCTGTGCGCTACACCGGCTAACTATTAAGCACCCTCAAGCTGATGCGATATCCGATCAGTTAGTGGATCAGCTAACCGACGATCGGGTTCATTTTGAACTGTCAGAACATATCGGGTTAAACGCCGAGTTTGAGACGCCCAACGGCAAGGTGACGCTGTGAAGGTGCGTGCGGCAACACATGAAGATGCTGGCGCCATCTGTGCGATCTGGACGCCGCAGATATTGGACACCGTTGTTACATTTAATTCTGAACCTTACTCAGGAGAGCAGGTCGCGCAGATGATCGCCGCGCGTCCGTGTTTTCTGGTGATTGAGGTAAACGGAACCGTTCTTGGGTTTGCGAGTTATAGCCAGTTTCGGGGCGGTATTGGCTATGCCCATACGATGGAACACACCATCATCCTTGCGCCTGAGGTTTCGGGGCAGGGCGCGGGTCGGGCGTTAATGCAGGTTTTGATGGATCATGCCCGCGCCGCGGATACGCATGTGCTTGTGGCGGGCGTCTGCGCAGAGAACGCGGCGGGTGTCGCGTTCCACAGCGCGTTGGGGTTCGAGCAAGTTGCCGTGCTACCTGAAGTCGGGCGCAAGTTTGATCGGTGGATGGATCTCGTTTTGATGCAAAAACGACTCTAACATCCGGCTGCGGATTGGTTAAGAATGTGTCTATGTCGATTTGGACCCGTATCACTGACGCAATATCGTCCCTTACCGCTGGCGAGGGCTTGTCCGAGGTTTTTGCGAACCTGCGCACGCCGCCAGAGCGGTCCGTTGCGTTTGCGATTGCCGTCATTGCCCTTGGCGCGAAGATGGCAAAGGCAGATGGGCAAGTCACACGGGATGAGGTTGCGGCCTTTCGCGAGGTGTTCACAATCCCACCGGGTGAAGAGAAGAACGCAGGAAAACTGTTTAACCTTGCGCGTACTGATGTCGCTGGTTTTGAAGATTATGCACATAAAATCAAAGCAATGTATGGTGACGATGTTGCGGCCCCCCTGTGCGATTTGATGGAAGGGTTGTTTCATATCGCCCTCGCAGATGGGCATTATCACCCCAATGAAGATGCATTCCTGGCGCGGGTGGGCGAGATTTTCGGGCTGGATGAGGCGCGCTTCAAACGGTTGAGGGCGCAGTTCATACCGGATGCGGAACGCGACCCCTATGATGTATTGGGCGTCACGGCGGGAACCTCGATGGAGGAGATGCGAAAGGCGTGGCGTAAGCTGGTTCGTGAAACCCACCCCGACCAGATGATCGCACGAGGTGTTCCCGAAGAAGCGGTTAAGCTCGCTGAAAAAAAGATGGTCGCGATAAATCGGGCGTGGGACGAAATCAACGAGCGTGGTGCTGCGTGAAGATAGCAACCTATAACGTTGAGTGGTTTTCGAACCTGTTTGATGATGAAGGCACGCTATACAACGATGACCGGTGGTCGGGGCGTTGGGATGTCACGCGTGCGCAGCAGACGGGTGCGCTTGGCGCTGTATTTCAGGCGTTAGATGCAGACGGGGTGATGATCATCGAAGCGCCAGACAGCCACGCGAACCGGGATGGCGTCGCTGCGTTGGAAGGGTTTGCCGCGAGATTTGGCATCAGGGCGCGTAAAGCAATCATTGGCTATATCAATGAAACGCAACAGGAAATCATCTTTCTGTACGATCCGGATGTTTTAAGCGTGCACCATGATCCACGCGAAGATGGGGCGCCGCGTTTCGATCAGGCGATTAAGATGGACATTGATGTCGATGCACAGCTCGACTCGGTCAAATGGTCAAAGCCGCCGTTGGAAATTGAAGTTACGCACACATCAGGTGCCGTTTTCCGATTAATCGGTGTTCATGCGAAATCCAAAGCGCCCCACGGCGCACGCAACGATGCCCAAGCCATGCGTATTTCGATCGCAAACCGGCGCAAGCAATTGGCACAGTGCATATGGCTGCGCCGACGGGTCGAGGCGCATCTAGAGGCGGGCGATAATATGATCGTTCTGGGGGACTTCAATGATGGCCCCGGTTTGGACGAGTACGAAAAACTGTTCGGACGCTCCGGCGTGGAAATTGTACTAGGTGAGGGCGATGGCGAGCAGTTGTTCGACCCGCATGCGCGGTTTGCGTTGTCCCAGCGGATTGGGGCAATGCCGGTCACTGCTCGGTTTACTGTCGGTAAAGACCGCCATTTCATGTCTGCCCTTCTGGATTACATCATGGTGTCGCAAGGTGTGCGGGCGATGAACCCAACGTGGAGCATTATGCACCCGTTTGATGACCCAGAATGTTTTGCAAACAAAAACCTCTGTTCAGCGCTGTTATTGGCCTCAGATCACTTTCCGGTCGTAATAGATATCCCGCTTTGATTGAGAAATGACATCAGCGTCCCTATATTGGGGGCATGAAACATCTCATCCTTGCCGCCCTTATCGCCATCCCTGTCCCCTCTCTTGCCCAAGACGAGGGGGAGATCGAAGAGGGATTTTCACTGATGGAAGAAGGCGCGAAGCTACTGTTTCGCGGTATCATGAGCGAGATGGAACCGGCGATTGATGACTTTACCGGCCTCGCGGGGGAGCTTGAACCAGCGTTAGAATTGCTCGCAACCGAGATGGGGCCAGCCTTGATGGAGTTGATCCAAACGCTTGATTCTGTGCGCTATTACGAACGCCCTGAAATACTGCCGAACGGGGATATCATCATCAGGCGCAGTCCGGATGCACCGGAGTTTGAACCACACGATGAGGAAGACATCGTCGACCTTTAGTCTGTTTTCGCCCGGCGCGCGCCTTTGACACGGACCGAGGCTTCGGCTCCGAGTGAGTTGGCGAGCGAGTCCAGCCGGACTTGCGCGACCTCTCCAAACAAAGGCCCTGCTGCTTCTTTCAAGACCAATTCAAGCGTGTTTGCCCTGGCAGAGTATTTCAATGTTCCGGGTTGCTCGTCGGCCTTAATCCACAACATTGCCCCCAAACGCATAGCTTTCCCAAGAATTTCGGCACTGCGCTGATCTTTTGGGTCAAGTAATCCGAACAGAGGCTCAAACCGAGTGCCATCGCGTTTGTTTGTGTAACGATGCAATAGCGCTATCCCGAGGAACACACGTTCTGAATGCTTCAAGCCCCCCAAGTTTGCACGGGTTGTGTTGTCGAACACAACTTCGTGCCGGTAATCAGGATGCGCGCGCCAGCTTACATCATGAAGCAAACATGCCGCCCTGATAATACGCTTTCGGGCATGGCTTGTACGGCTGAACAGGGGCAGGACAAAATGGTAAAGGGTGCGACCGAACCCGGGTAGGCGGGCGTCTTTTGCTTCGGCAAAACGGCTGGCCTCGATGAGGGGATCACGTTCGCGAAGCTCCGCTGGCATTTGCTCATAAAGCATGCCTTCGCGGATGCCGTAGCTGGACACTGTAATGTCTTTGGGCTTGAAACGGGCCACGACTCCGCGCAACACATGAATAGCGTAGGGAACCAGCGCCATGCGACTGTCGGAAATTCCAGACCGCGCACGTAGGTCTTGTAGGTCGCTTTCTTCGATGTACTTTAAGGTCTTAGCGATCCGGTTTGGCGTCATTCGGTATTCATGCAAAACCGTTAACGGGTAGCCGCGGCGTTCCATGTCAATCCGTGCAATTGCACGCCAAGAACCACCAACCAGAAACAGGCGCTTACCCGTTTCGTTGCCCATTTTTTCAAATAGGTCCTCCACGGTTTCTTTAACATAGGCACGACGGGCCTTTTTGCTTTTCATCTCGCGCAGTTTTAGCGGGCCAAGGGCAGAGGTCACACGCCGCCCGACACGACCTTCAAACAGATCGGCGAGTTCCATTGACGACCCGCCAATGTCGCAGACCAAACCGTAGCTGCCGGGCCAGCCAAGAAGAACGCCCTGCGCAGACAAACGCGCTTCCTCTTGTCCGTCGATCACCCAGATTTTCAGACCGGTTTCACGCAAAACATCTGCACGAAAGTCAGGTCCGTCGCTTGCTTCGCGCACGGCGGCGGTTGCGACGGCCGTAAGCGGAGGGATGCCAAGGCTGTTGGCGAGGGCCACAAAACGGCGGATCGCAGAAAGGGCGCGCACACGACCTTCGGGGTTTAAGCGGCCTGTCTCGGCCATTCCGGCACCGAGGCCCGCCATGATTTTTTCGTTGTAGAAATAAGCAGGGCTTCGTGCCGCGCCATCAAAGATCACCAGACGAACCGAGTTAGAACCAACGTCGATTACCCCAACACGTGACAGCGCGCGTGCTTTTGGGTCATTGAATAGCGGTCGACCAAAGGGGCCCCAGTCGTGCTCGGCATCGGATTTTTTACCGTCGCTCATGTTGCCCTCTTTTGGTTCATCGTGAACATGGCCAGCGCTTTGTCGTGAGTCAATTGCGTCACTTAGTCTTCGGTGTGGGTGAGCTGCGGCACATCAGACGCGCCAGCGGAACCGCGCCCAGAGAGAGAAGGGTTTTCCATAAAGAAACGGTGGCAGTTGAAGGCAAATGTGCCGTCTTCAATGTTGGCGCGACTGAAGCTTCCGTTGGGTCCCATGACCCAGCTTTGCGCCACATCCGCGAGGTTTGCAGCCATAATCTGGCTGACGATTTGGGCTTTGACGGTGTTGTTGTTCACTTCGACCAACGTTTCGACGCGCCGATTTAGGTTCCTGCTCATCCAGTCTGCACTGGAAAAGAAAACACGGGATTTTTTCGCGGGCAAACCGTGGCCATTGCCAAAACAAACAATCCGGGAATGTTCAAGGAAACGCCCGACAATGGACTTAACCCGAATGTTGTCCGACAGGCCTTTAACGCCGGGGCGAAGTCCACAGATGCCGCGAATAACGAGGTTGATTTTCACACCCGCTTGGGACGCCGCATAAAGCGCGTCTATGACATCGGATTCAATCAAGCTGTTCATCTTCGCCCAGATTTCAGCAGGCTTACCGGCACGCGCATGTTCTGCTTCGGCAGCGATCAATTCTAACAAACGCGGCTTTAGCGTAAGCGGGGAAATCGCTAGGTTTTCGAGATCATCCGGCTGCACATATCCGCTGAGGTAGTTGAAGACTTTGGTGGCGTCACGCCCGAGTGCTGCGTCGCAGGTGAAGAACGACAGATCGGTATAAATACGGGCCGTAATCGGGTGATAGTTGCCCGTGCCATAATGCGTGTAGGTTACCAGTTTATCCCCTTCGCGCCGTACCACCGTTGATACTTTGGCATGCGTCTTGAGGTCCAAGAAACCGTAAACAACATGTGCGCCCGCGCGTTCCAATCGACGTGATTGGCGAATGTTGGCGGCCTCATCGAAACGTGCTTTCAACTCAACCAATGCGGTGACTGACTTTCCGTCTTCTGCCGCTTCGCAAAGGGCTTCGACGATTGGGGATTTTTTTGATGTGCGATACAGCGTTTGCTTGATCGCCACGACATCAGGGTCGCGGGCGGCTTGTTTGAGGAACCGCACAACCATATCGAAGGTCTCATATGGGTGGTGCAGCAGCATGTCTTTTTGACGAATGGCTGCAAACATATCGCCATCGTGATCCTGGACGCGTTCCGGAACACGTGGCGTGAAGGGCGGCCACAAAAGGTCAGGGCGGGCGTCAAGCACGAGCTCTTTAATGTCGGCCATGCCGATGACACCATCAATTTCAACGACTTCGCCCTCAGTGACGTGAAGCTCGTCCATGATTAGCTTGCGCAGCCCCTTGGGTGCGCCCGCTGAAACCCGCATGCTGACGACTTCGCCACGGCGACGACGTTTAAGCGCGACTTCAAATTCCCGAACGAGGTCTTCTGCCTCGTCTTCGACTTCAAGGTCGCTGTCACGCAATACGCGAAACGCGCAAGATCCTTTGACCTTGTAGCCTGGAAATAGCCCATCAAGGTTGTCCATCAGCAATTCTTCAAGTGGCAAGAAACGGTGTCCGTCTTCGGACGGGCAGACGATGTAGCGGTCAATTTGCGCGGGCACTGGCAGTAATGCCCGCAGTGCGCGTTTGTCCTTGCGGCGTTCCAGTTCCAACGCCAATGCGAACCCTTCGTTTGGGAGGAACGGAAAGGGGTGGGCCGGATCAATGGCAAGCGGCGAAAGCACGGGGAAGACTTGGCGGAAAAATACATCCTTTAGGTAGATGCGATCTTCGTCCGATAGATCTTCACGTTTGAGAATTGAGATGTTTTCGCGGGCCATTTCAGCATGAAGGTCGGTGAATACCTTCTGTTGGCGTGCCAACAAGCTGCGGGTGTTTTCATCGATGAGCGACAGTTGTTCTTCGGCCGTCAGCCCATCCATTGACGGGGTGGTGTTGCCATTGTGGGCCAATTCCCGCAATCCCGCGACACGAACAGTGTAGAATTCATCCAAATTGGTCGCCGAAATGGACAGAAACCGCACCCGTTCCAACAATGGAATACGTGGGTTTTCGGCCTCTTCCAGCACGCGCCAATTGAATCCCAGCCAGCTGAGTTCACGATT
>DQCL01000246.1:8110-10971 GCA_003533975.1 Octadecabacter sp.
TAAGGAAGTCTGCCTGTGTCATCAGTGTTTTGTGCCAGTCATTTATGTCAGCAAGGTGACACTATCCCTCATCTAGGTGCATCGTGTCCAGCACGGTGCGCACGAAGGGGCGTGAAAGGGGTTTGGATTGGGCCAATGCCTCGCGATCCAGCGTTTCAACGATGTTGCGTACCGCATCAAATGCCCTTGGCAAATGCTTGATGAGATAGGCGACAGCATCAGGCGTTGGGGCAAGCTGGCGGTCTGCGAAGTGCTTCAGAAGAACGGCGGTGAGAAGGGCATCATCTGGGTTCTCAATCGTAATACGCGTCGCGGCAGATAAGCGGCTTGCCAAGTCCGGCAATGTGATGCCCCAACGTGAAGGCGGTGTTTTACCCGTGAGCAACAGCGCATGGGCGTCTCTGCGCAGTGCGTTGTGGGCGTGGAAAAGCCACTCTTCGCTATCGGTTGGGAGGGCGTCTCCATCTTCAACGACAAGCGGGCCGGTCGGCATGGGCGTGTCCGCTGTGATGTTACGGGCGTTTAGAATTGTCGCGCCCGTTTGCTCTGCAAACACCCGTGCTAGATGTGTCTTCCCAGAGCCCGCAGGCCCGATCAGCGCGAGCTTATGGTCTGGCCACGTGGACGGTGTTTGTAGCAGGGCATAGGGCATTTCATTGGCGCTAGAGACAAAAAAGTCCTGCGCTTCCAGCCGCACATTGGCGGGCAGATCAAAGGCCAATTGACGGGGCATGGTTTAGGTGTCCTTGCCGATATGGCCTTTGTAAAGCTGGCCAGACTTGTATTCGCCGATCAAGAACCGCGCCAGAACGCCGATGACAGCGGCAACTGGAACAGCAACGAGCATACCAACGAACCCGAAAAGGCTGCCAAATACTGACAGCGCGAGGATCAGCCAAACAGGGTGCAAGCCCACAGAATTTCCGACCAGCTTTGGTGTCAGGATATTGCCTTCAAAGAACTGCCCAAACCCGAAAATGGCAGCGACAATTCCGATGCGCAGCCAGTTGATGCCGTGCTGGACCGTTTCGCCGTCGATGATCTCGCTTCCGCTCCACCACTGGAGCAGTGCAAGGCCAATCGCGAGAATGCCGCCGACAAGTGCACCGATATAGGGGATGAACGAGATTATGCCCGCGATGAAACCGACGATCAAACCGAAGTTCAGACCTGCGATCATAAGGGCAACCGCGTAATACGTCCCGAGGATCAGACAAACTGTTCCTTGCCCGCGTATGAAAGACGCCAAGGTGTTGTCGATCTGACGTGCCAGATTTCGAACCGTTTCTTGGTGATCACGCGGCAATAAGTCGTCGATTTGGGC
Organism: Octadecabacter sp.; assembly: GCA_003533975.1. GTDB lineage: Bacteria > Pseudomonadota > Alphaproteobacteria > Rhodobacterales > Rhodobacteraceae > Octadecabacter. Next base: position 9,435 of record DQCL01000246.1, read on the forward strand.
AACCATGCGGTCCCAATCCATGAGCATGTAGAATGTCACCACTGGCACGATCACGAACAAGACCACAGCGTTGATGATCCCTTGCGCAGAACTCACAAGGGCCGCAACAAGGTCCCCACCACGCGACTGGATCGCATTGCCCAAACCCACAAGCTGGTCCGTCAAAAAGCTGCCCTGCAAATCAAGCTTTGGAAACCGCGTCGTGAGCCAGTCCTTTATGGCTTCCCAAATTTGCGGCAGGTCTTGGATGATTTGGCCAATGGTGGTGATCAACTGCCCCAATTGCCCGATAAGCGTTGGCACAACGAGCAGGAAAACCAGCAAGAATAGAAGAATTGCGGAAAGAGTAATGATAACCGTCGCCATGGCACGGTTTTGGCCCCATGCCTCAAGCCGGTCCGCGATTGGATCAAGGAAGTACGCAATTGCGCTTCCTAAGATAAATGGGGTCAGCACCGTGCCGAGTGCCCAAAGTAGGAATATGAGTATGCCTGCGACGAGGCCCCAGTATTGAAACTGTTTTTGTGAAGGTAGGGCCATTTCGCCTCTCGGTGCTACTTGTGCGGTACTTGGTATCTTAACTGGCGCAGGTCCGGGGCTTTTGCAAGATTTCCTGAAAAGAAAGGCCGCGCGTTGGGGCTGCGTTGTCTTGCTCTTGGGCGGGTGTCTGACTAAACCAATACCAACCTTATTTGAAAGTGATGCTCATGCTTCTCAGCCGTTATTTCCTGCCCGTCCTCAAGGAATCCCCTCGCGATGCAACGATCGTTAGCCACCAGTACATGTTGCGTGCCGGGATGATTAAACAATCCAGCGCGGGTATCTATTCATGGCTGCCGCTGGGGTTCAAAGTTCTTAAGCGGATCGAACAGATTGTGCATGAGGAACAAGAACGTGCTGGCCATATCGCGATCCAGATGCCGACGATCCAGTCTGCCGATCTGTGGCGCGAAAGCGGACGGTATGAAGCGTACGGCGATGAGCTGCTGCGTATCAAGGATCGCAATGGCCACGATATGTTGTTCACGCCAACCGCAGAGGAGCTGGTCACGGATATTTTCCGCAGTCATGTGAGTAGCTATAAGTCGCTGCCGCTGACGCTTTATCAGATCCAGTGGAAATTCCGCGACGAGCGCCGTCCGCGCTTTGGCGTGATGCGTGGCCGCGAATTTTACATGAAGGACGGATACAACTTCGACCTTACCAAAGAAGATGCGCTTCACGCATACAACCGCCACCTCGTATCTTACCTGCGCACCTATGAACGTATGGGCCTTCAGGCGATCCCAATGCGCGCAGACGGCGGCCCGATCGGGGGCGATTACACGCACGAGTTCCTTGTGCTGGCTGAAACGGGTGAATCCGAGGTGTTCTATGACAGCGCCGTGACGGACCTTACATTTGGGGACCGTGACATTGATTATGATGATGTAGAAGCCTGTGAAGGCGTGCTGCAAGAATTCACCACCAAATACGCACGTACCGACGAAACCCACGATGAGGCTTTGTTTGCAGACGTTCCAGCCGATCGCCAGCG
>DQCL01000125.1:0-1194 GCA_003533975.1 Octadecabacter sp.
AGTTATTTTGTATCAAGGCGGTAGCTTTAAAAGCTACCGTGGTATGGGGTCTCTTGGCGCGATGGCCAGTGGGTCCGCGGATCGCTATTTCCAGAAAGACGCAGCAAGCGACAAACTGGTTCCCGAAGGTATCGAGGGGCAAGTTGCCTACAAAGGTTCCGCGGCAGCTGTTGTGCACCAAATGGTTGGCGGCTTGCGCGCGGCGATGGGGTATACGGGCTGCGCAACTGTCGAGGAGATGCGTAAGAACTGCAACTTCGTTAAAATCACCGGCGCAGGGCTAAAAGAAAGCCACGTGCATGATGTTCAGATCACGCGCGAGTCGCCCAATTATCGGGCCATGTGATCTATGACACCCGCCGCTAGAGTTGCCGCCGCGATCGAGGTTCTCGATGCGATTTTTGTAGGTTCGACACCTGAAAAAGCCCTAACAGGTTGGGGGCGCAGCCATAGGTTTGCAGGCTCCAAAGACCGCGCGGCAATTCGGGATCACGTGTTTCAGGCTTTGCGATGCAAAGCGTCTTATGGCTGGATTGGTGGTGCGAACACAGGTCGCGGTGTGATGCTTGGGGCGATGCGTGTTGCGGGGCAGGTCGAAGAAATGTTCTCTGGCGTTGGCCACGCACCCCGTGAAGTTGAAGCAGGCGAAGAAACGCGCTCGTTGAGCGACGCTCCGCGCTGGATGCAACGTGATATGCCCGAATGGATGCTGCCGCACTTTGATGCAGCACTTGGCGCTGAGGCTGATGACATTTTAGAAATCCTCAAGTCCCGCGCTGGTGTATTCTTGCGTGTGAACGCGGCCCGAAGCACAGCTGAGGACGTCATTGCGTCACTTGCTGAGGAAAATATCGTCGCAGTGCCGGTAAGCGACATGAGCTTCGCGCTGCAAGTTGTTGAAAATGAACGACGCGTGGCGCTATCGACTGCCTATGAAAACGGCCTCGTTGAGCTGCAAGATACATCGTCGCAGCACGCGATTTCTGCCCTGAATATCACCAAAGGTCAGCGTGTTCTTGATCTATGTGCTGGTGGTGGTGGCAAGGCTCTGGCGATGGCTGCCCTCGGTGCCGAAGTTACTGCACATGACATCGACCCCAAACGTATGACCGACATTTCGCCACGCGCAGAACGGGCGGGTGTAAACATCGACACTGTCGCAACTGAAGATTTGGCTGCGCTTGAGCTTTTCGA
>DQCL01000125.1:1338-5155 GCA_003533975.1 Octadecabacter sp.
GTTTATGCTACGTGCTCCGTGTTTGATGTTGAGAATGGTGATCGTATTCAGTCGTTTGTACAGTCTTCCTCTGAGTTTTCCGTTCGAGATCAGACGTCTATCGCGCCGCATGTCCTTGGTGACGGATTCTACTTTGCCGAAATGCATAAGAACGCATAACAACCTTCAGTTGCAAAACTTCTGAAACACCCTAGTCTTACGCCACCGACTTAAGCGGAGGTTAAGGATTTGATCGTTAACTACTCTAACGAATCGAACCAAGAATGAGACGGGCGTGTCAGAAGAAAGTTCACATATTCAGCACGGAGAATCTGCCGGACCAAGTGAGTTGGTTCTGCCGCAGGAAAGCCGTGCATTTTCTGTTGTTGCGATTGCGATCTTGGGTTTTTGCGCAATGCTCGCATCATTCTTTGCTCCTCAGGCTGAATTGAAGCTTGGGCTTCTCGCATTTTCAGCTGCTTTGACCGTGTTTGCCGGGGTGGTTTCCTGCTACAAGTTTTCTCAAACACGTAAAAAATCTTATGCGACCCAAGCTCTTGTTACGCTTGTTGCGCACGATGCAACGCCCTGTCTTCTCGCCGATATTAATGGGACCGTGGCGTATCGAAACGAAACCGCTGAGGAAAAATTTCGGGATAGAGCAAGCGACGCACTCGTTCGGATTTTTTCCGACTTATTTGCAAACCCAGCGGCGGTTCTTTTTCGATTACAAAGCAAGGCACAAGCCTTGGGCAGTGCACGTGAAGACATTGTTACGCGCAAAGGCCATATCCGCCTCGCGGTGAACGCCGTTGATTGCGATATGTACATGTGGCGCCTTGAGGATTTGTCTGACCGGGGTGGGGGCGCACGTGCTGCAGATGCATTAAGTCTTCCGATGCTGACCGCGGGGCCGACAGGCACGGTGCTTTACATGAACGAGGCATTTCGTCGTTTGCTCGGTGGGCGGGCTAAAAATTTAAGCGGTGTTTTCATGGATTTGCCGATTATTTCAGGCCATGTCCACAAGGTGTTAACTGAATCCGGCGAAATCGACAGTCTTGTCGCTGAAGTGCCAAGCCATGGTGGGCGACGCGAAATCTATTTGCTCCCCGGGGATGACCTTGCTGATGGGCCAGAGGTGGGTGCAGATTGGGACGCAATTGAAGAGCTTCCTGTACCCCTGTTGAAGATATCAACGACGGGTGAAGTTTTGTCGTCAAATCACGAAGCACGGGTGCTGTTGGATACTACGATCTCGGCCGGTTGCCGAATGAGTGACCTTCTGGAGGGGCTTGGCCGCCCTTTGACAGATTGGATTACTGAAACGCTTGAAGGCAAAGGAATGGGTGCACCACAGTTCCTGGAGGCAATTCACGAGACGAAAGAAATACATGTGCAGGTTTCCCTTAACCCTGCGGGTTCGGATGACGACGCTGGGTATGTCGTTGCGGTTTTAAGTGATGTCACTGAGTTCAAAAACCTTGAGCAGCAATTTGTTCAGAGCCAAAAGATGCAGGCGATTGGGCAGTTGGCTGGCGGTGTTGCTCACGACTTTAACAACCTCCTCACGGCGATTTCAGGCCATTGCGACCTTTTACTACTGCGCCATGACCAAGGGGATGGAGACTTTGCCGATCTAGTGCAAATTCATGAGAATGCGAACCGTGCTGCGGCGCTGGTCGGACAATTGTTAGCCTATTCGCGTAAGCAAAACCTACAGCCTGAAATCATTGACCTCCGAAATACGTTGTCTGAAAGTACGCATTTGCTGAACCGTCTAGTTGGTGAACGCTTAACGCTTACGTTAGATCATGACCCCGATCTCAGTCCGATCCGGGCAGATAAGCGCCAACTTGAGCAGGTCTTAATGAACCTTGTTGTGAATGCGCGTGATGCAATGCCTGACGGAGGGAACATTCGCATTGAAACTGAGAACACTATTCTCGCTGAGCCGCTCCATCGAGATCGGGTGACGGTGCCAGCAGGGCGGTACGTTGTGTTACGGGTCCGTGATACCGGAACCGGCATCCCTGAGGATAAGCGGAACAAGATTTTTGAACCGTTCTGGACGACCAAAAAATCGAGTGATGGGACGGGCCTCGGGCTTTCCACGGCCTACGGTATCATTAAGCAGACGGGGGGGTACATCTTCGTGGATTCAACGGTCGGAGTGGAAACGACCTTTAGTATATTGATCCCAAGCCACGACGCCCCGATCGAGCATGTTGAAAAACCGGCAAATTCGGTGAACTCGGTTCCGGTCAACGGGGATGGGGTTGTATTGCTTGTTGAAGACGAGGCACCTGTTCGGGCGTTCGCGTCTCGCGCATTAAGGCTGCGTGGATTTACTGTACTAGAAGCTGATTGCGCTGAAGCGGCACTTGCGATGCTTACTGATCCAGATCTCGAAGTTGACCTGTTTTTAACGGATGTGATTATGCCAGGAAAAGACGGTCCAACATGGGTGCGCGAAGCACTGGCAGCGCGCCCTGATACCAAGGTTATTTTCGTCTCAGGATATGCCGAAGAGTCGTTCGGAGAGGACCAAAAGACTATTCCAAATTCAGTATTCTTACCAAAACCGTTCTCGCTTACCGAGCTCACAAAAACAGTCCATAACCAGCTCCATTAAGCGGTTTTCAGTAGGCTTTCAATGTGAGAGGCGGCCCCCGAAAGGGCGGCATAATCGTCTTCTACAACCGAAACCGAAAAGTTAGACATGAAGGATGCGAACCGACCTTTGTCTTGAAATGCTTCGGTGAAACCAAATTCGTGCAGATATGGTGCCATAGCGCGCGCAACGCCGCCTACCAAATAAATGCCACCAAATGGGAGTTGGATGAGTGAAAGGTTGCCACATACGGTACCTAACGTGCGCACAAACAACGCGACCGCATCGCGTGCGCAGGCATCGTTTCCGTTCTTACAGGCGGACATAATGTCTTGTGCTGATGATTTGGCGGGTGTTCCTGCTTCCTTGCTTAAAAATGAATAGACCCGCTCCAGCCCGCGTCCAGACAAAACATCTTCGATTGCGGGAGCTCCGTGCACCGCGGAAACAAATTGGCTCAATCGAAGGTCTTGCTCAGTACGGATCGGCAAACTTGCGTGGCCAGCCTCAGATGGGGGAACGAACCGTCCAGTTTCCGTTTCAAAAACCGACACCGCATTAAAACCTGTACCAACGCCAACAACGATCCGAACAGCGTGTGGTGAAGCGGTTGGTCCCTTGATAACTGGGCGGATCGATCCAGTATCAAGGTCTCCGATCGCGTGACCCTGCGCTTGAAGATCGTTCAGGATTGCGACGGTTTGTGCGTTCGTCGCGTCCATCAGTGTGTCGCGGTCTATCGCCCAGTCGAGATTGGTCATGGTGGCTGTGCCGTCACGAACTGGGCCTGCGACCGCAACGCAGGCTGCCGTTGGAACCACCTTGCCTTCATCTGCCAAATAGCGTTGCAACACTTCTGATAAGCCCGTGTGCTTCGCGTTGGAGTATTTGCGGATTGTTGCAGGCAAGACTTCGCGACCATTGGCGAGAGCACAGCGTGTATTTGTGCCGCCGATATCGGCAACAAGGGAAAGTGTATGGGTTGCGGATGTCATGGTGTCAGGTTTCCAAAGCAGATTTCAAAGCGTGATAGGATGCTTTGGGTGTTCTGTGCAATGTTTCAAAATCAACGTGAACCAAACCAAAACGTTTTTCGTATCCCAATGCCCATTCGTAGTTGTCGAGTAGGGACCAGACAAAGAATCCCTCAACCGGTGCGCCATCGGTGATCGCGCGGCGGACGGCATTGAAGTGTTGATCCAAGAAGTCGATACGCTCAGGGTC
>DQCL01000125.1:5230-7470 GCA_003533975.1 Octadecabacter sp.
AAATCGTACATTCCTTCAGGGTAGACCTCCCATCCCATTTGGGTTTTCGGCAATGGGCCGTCGGGCACGACATCATGCGACGGCCATGCCGCGTTATTTGATCGCACAATCCGGCGGGTGTAGTAATTTATACCGCACCAATCGAGCGGCGTTTGAATGGTCGCAAAATCGTCCTGCCATTTGTCGGGCATGTGGGGCGCGAGGGTTTTCATGATGTTGTCAGGGTATTCACCTTTAAACACGCCACCAAGGAAGAAGCGGTTATAGTAACCATCTGACAGCGCCGCCGCAGTTGCATCGGCTGCGCTGTCGGTTTCAGGCGTGGCCCATTCGAGATTGAATACGCCGCCAAGGTTGGACATGCCTAGTTCGCGCATCGTTTGGATGGCGGTCCCGTGAGCGAGCATGATGTGATGTATGGCACGTGCTGTGGCGCGGATATCCCGCAAACCGGGGGCGTGCCCGCCGAGGAAATGCGACAGCCACCCCACGCACCAAGGTTCATTAATGGGCGCAACAGAGTGCATCCGATCCCCAATGCGATCCATGATACAATGGGTGAAATCGCCGAACCATTTGGCAATGTCGGGGTTTTGCCACCCACCTTTGTCCGCCAACGCTGAAGGTAGTTCCCAATGGTATAGTGTCGCGCAAGGTTTGATGCCGCGTTCCAGCATGCCATCGGTTAGACGATCGTAGAAATCTAAACCTTCGGGGTTGGGCGTAACCCCATCAGGCATAACGCGCGCCCAGCTGGTGGAAAACCGATAGGCGTCAAAGCCTGCGTTTTTGATCAAGTCCAGGTCTGCTTCCCAACGGTGGTAGTGATCGCAGGCAATCGCGCCTGTTTCAGCACGCACGACATTTCCAGGCGTTGCCGCGAATGTGTCCCAGTGGGTCTGACCCGCTCCGCCAAATGCATGCCCTTCGATCTGGTAGGCCGACGTCGCTGTCCCGAACAGGAAACCATCGGGGAAATCTGAACGTTTGAATTGCATTTGAGACCTTAGAAAGTTTGAGTATCTTGCGACGTTACGCGGAAACCGGGGCAGGGCCCGTTGATTGGCCAACAGTGAGTTCTGCTTCTAGAAGTTTGCTTTGGGGGCCTGTCACGTCGCCTTTGATTTGTGCGATTAACATCTGTGACAACAAATGACCCGCTTCACGAACCGAGGATCGCGTGGCGGTGAAGATCGGGACGTCAACGCCGTTGGCCAGATAGGATAGTCCGTCATCATAGGTGATGATGGACACGTCACGACCTACTTCTAGGCCACGATCCTGCACTGCGCGACGCACGCCGAACGCCGAAATAATCGATGACGTTAAAATTGCAGTAGGTGGATTCGGGAGCGAAAGGACCTCATGGGTTGCAGCATACCCATTGCTGTCACTCATTTCTTCGCTGCGCATGATCACAGGGTCAATCTGAATGCCTTGCGCCTGAAGTGCCTTTTCATAACCGTGGCGTCTGCGGTGGGCGAAGTCCATCGCCTCAAATCCGTTGAACAGGCCAATGCGGCGGTGCCCAAGATCAATGAGGAACTCAGTCGCGCGTTGGAAAGCACGTGTGTTGTTGACGTCCAGCCAGCTGTAATCCGACGTAATACCAGACGCGCGCCCATGCACCACAAAGGGTAGGCCGAGCTCTTGGAGTAATCCGATCCGGCTGTCGTTCATCTTTGGGCCATGTAGGACGACCCCGTCGACTGTTCCGCGCGTTTTCAGGGCTCTGTAGGTTTTTTCTTCGTCGGCCTCTTTCACAATGGAAAGGGAAATCTCGTAGTTTTCTGCAGAGTAGACGTCGCCTGCACCTGCGATGAAATCCCCGAAAATCGGGTTGATCATCTGATGGTGATCGCCTGTCAAAATCACATGACCAATCGTGTTGGTGCGTCCGGTTGCAAGGCTTTTTGCACGTACGTTGGGGCTGTAATTATGTTCTGCTGCGACAGCGAGAATCTTCTTTCGGGTCTTTTCGCTGACTTCAGGGTAGCCGTTCAGCGCACGGCTAACCGTGGTCTGGGACATTCCTAAGATTTGCGAAAGGCCTTTGAGATTCATACATGCCTTTCAAAGCGCTTTGATTCGAACATTCCAGTGAGCATTGACCTTCGATGAAGCAAAAATCAACCTTTTTTGATGTATTTTGTTACGGTTTTGTTGTTTTTAAACAGTGTATGGCTGTCGTTGACTCTGTTTGAATGTTGGCTCATGGTAGCGCTATCCAAAGCGCTTTG
>DQCL01000125.1:7624-14547 GCA_003533975.1 Octadecabacter sp.
GGGGATTTCAGTTGGGACAGCTATGAAGCATATGCCGCAGATGCGCCTGACCTGAGCGGCCAGACTGTTACGATTTTCGGTCCATGGTTGAGCCCTGAGGCGGAAATCTTTACATCCATGCTCACCTATTTCGAAGAAGCCACTGGTGCGGATGCTACCTATACTGGTTCTGACAGCTTTGAGCAGCAAATCGTTATTGATGCTGAAGCCGGCTCCCCACCAAACATTGCGGTTTTCCCGCAGCCCGGACTTGCCGCGAACTTGGCAGAGCAGGGCTTGCTGACACCACTGGGTGCGGATGCCGCCGCTTGGGTTGGTGACAACTACGCTGCTGGCTCATCTTGGGTTGATCTGGGGACATATGGCGATGCGTCTGGCGCTGACCAGTTCTACGGCTTTTTCTTCAACGTGAACGTGAAGTCACTGGTCTGGTATGTGCCTGAAAACTTCGAAGACGCTGGTTACGACGTGCCAGAGTCGATGGAAGACCTGATTGCATTGTCCGAACAGATCATTGCCGATGGTGAAACGCCGTGGTGCATCGGTCTGGGTTCCGGGGCGGCGACAGGTTGGCCTGCGACCGATTGGGTTGAGGACATGATGCTGCGTACGCAGACACCAGAAACCTATGACATGTGGGTCAGCAACGAAATTCCGTTCAACGACCCGAAAATCATCGAAGCCATCGAAATGTTCGGCACATTCGCCAAGAACGATGACATGGTTGCCGGTGGTGCAGGCGCAGTTGGAACAACGGATTTCCGCGACAGTCCGACTGGAATGTTCTCTAGCCCGCCACAGTGCTACATGCACCGTCAGGCGTCTTTCGCTCCGGCGTTTTTCCCTGAAGGTACTGAACTTGGCGCAGATGCGGACTTTTTCTACTTCCCATCCTTTGCTGGCAAAGACCTCGGCAATCCGGTTCTGGGCGGCGGCACATTGCTGGCGATCACAGATGCCAACGATGCGACTGTGGAGTTCATGAAGTTCCTGCAAACGCCGATTGCGCATGAAATCATGATGGCGCAGACTGGGTTCCTGACCCCACACACAGGTGTGAACTTGGCGACCTACATGGACGACACATTGCGCGGTCAGGGCGAGATCCTGCAAAATGCAACGACGTTCCGTTTTGACGCATCTGACCTGATGCCCGGTGCGATTGGTGCTGGGACCTTCTGGACTGGAATGGTCGACTATGTTGGTGGTGAATCCGCAGACGCAGTTGCAACAAACATCCAAGACAGCTGGGATGCTTTGAAGTGATCTAAAACATCTAAAGGCGGCTCTTCGAACGCGAGGGGCCGCCTTTTTCGCCTGCTATGCGGGCACGTATTCTCAGGGGGGACGGGGACTATGCATCCAGCACTGTTAGGTCTGATCACGATTGTCGTCGGCGTAAGTGGGTGTATCGGTTACTTCTACGGATCCAACCTTTTGCTCGATAAAGTTTTGTTTCCGGCATCGGGGCCGAACATTGGACGCAACATCAGCCGCCGTGAGCTGATCCGCCCTTGGCTCTTTCTATTTCCCGCGATCCTCGCCCTTGGTTTGTACTTGGCATACCCCGTCGTCGCGACATTGATCCTGAGTTTTCAGGAACGTGGAGCAGGGGGCGTCCGGACCTTTGTCGGGTTCGAAAACTACACCCAAATGTTCGCCGAACCGAAGTTCATGGAGGCCATGCGCAACAATGTGTTGTGGTTGGTTGTGGTGCCTGCTGCGGCGACCGGATTTGGGCTGTTGGCCGCGCAGCTGACGGACCGTTTGCGGTGGGGTAACATCGCCAAGTCCATCATTTTCATGCCGATGGCGATTTCATTTGTCGGGGCAGCTGTTATTTTTAAGCTGATCTATGAAGCCCGTCCAGAAGACGTGGCGCAGATTGGCGTGCTGAACCATTTGTACCTGTTGTTTGGAGGCGACACGCCACAGCAATGGCTCACGATACCGTTCTGGAACAGCTTTTTCCTGATGGCTGTGTTGATCTGGATTCAAACCGGTTTCGCGATGGTCATCCTATCTGCTGCCCTGCGCGGTATCCCCGAAGAAACGATTGAGGCCGCGATTATTGATGGCGCCAACCCGTTCCAGATTTTCTTCAAGATCAAGGTGCCACAGATCATGGGCACGATTGTTGTGGTCTGGACGACGATCACGATTGCCACGCTTAAGGTGTTCGACATCGTCTTCGCGATGACAAACGGGCAGTGGGAAACGCAAGTTCTGGCCAATTACATGTATGACAAACTTTTCCGTGCAAACGATTGGGGCATGGGGTCCGCTGCGGCGATGATCATCATGCTGCTGGTGACACCGATCCTCGTCTGGAACGTCTACAATGCCCGCAAGGAGATGCGCTGATGGCCCTCGACTGGACAGGAGAAAATTAATGGATGGCTTGAGTGGTAAAAAGCCCGCAGTCGTTTGGCTGCTGAATATCTCTGTTGTGGTGTTGGTCGCGCTTTGGCTGTTCCCAACCTTGGGGCTGTTTGTCAGCTCGTTTCGGACAAGCGAACAGATCACGTCATCGGGGTGGTGGGCATCTTTGTTCCCGGCAGAACAGACATTGCAACTGCGTGCGCTGGACCCCGATGAAAACCGTTTTGAAACCAGCGCAGGTGTGTTTGTCGTAGAAGGCAACGTTCTTGAAGGTGATTACGCCGAGGTTGCCATCGACCGTTGGGGAACGTCCTCGCGCGCGCCCGATTCTTATGCAACAGGTGACACTGCCGATCTGGGTGATGGTGAGAACATGACGCTGAATGCCGATGGCACCTACGTCTGGCAAGGCAATGGCGAGCAGATTTCAGGACGCGGGCAGCGCTTGTTCATCATCGCGACCATTCCACCAGAATTCACCACGAACAACTATCGCACCGTGCTGTTCACGGAAGGCAACTCAGAAGACATGGCGAAAGCATTTTTCAACACGCTGACGGTTGTTATCCCCGCGACGATCATCCCGATCCTGATCGCAGCTTTCGCGGCCTACGCACTGGCGTGGATGGATTTTCCGGGCCGTGCGCTGTTGATCGCGACTGTCGTTGGTCTGTTGGTTGTGCCGCTGCAACTTGCGCTGATCCCGTTGTTGCAGTTCCACAATGCTATCGGCATCGGAAAGGGCTACTTAGGCGTTTGGATGGCGCATACGGGGTTCGGGTTACCGCTCGCCATATATTTGCTGCGAAATTACATGGTCGGTCTACCACGCGACATCATCGAAAACGCGCGTGTTGACGGTGCGACTGAACCCCAGATTTTCACCAAGATCATCCTTCCACTCAGCTTTCCAGCATTGGCGTCGTTTGCGATCTTCCAGTTCTTGTGGACGTGGAATGACCTGCTGGTGGCACTGGTGTTCTTGATCGACAGTTCAGGTGAAACCACAGTGATGACCAAACAAATCGTTGAGCTTTTGGGCACCCGAGGCGGGGATTGGGAAATCCTCGCGACATCGGCGTTTGTCTCAATTGCTGTGCCTTTGTTGGTGTTCTTTTTAATGCAGAAATACCTTGTGCGCGGCTTGTTAGCTGGCTCAGTGAAATAGGACTAATGACGATGAGTAAGATGGAACCAGTATCCAGCAATACGCGGATGCAAAAAGACAAAGATTGGTGGAAGGGCGCTGTGATCTATCAGGTCTATCCGCGCAGCTACCAAGACAGTGATGGCGACGGTGTGGGTGACCTTGCAGGTATTGTGCAACGCCTTCCATACATCGCGTCGCTTGGCGTGGATGCCGTTTGGATTTCGCCGTTCTTCACCTCTCCGATGAAGGACTTTGGGTATGACGTGTCGAATTATTGCGACGTCGATCCGATGTTCGGAACATTGGCTGACTTTGATGCGCTGATTGCAACGGCCCACCAAAATGGGCTGAAGGTGATGATTGACCTCGTATTGTCGCACACGTCGGATCAGCACCCGTGGTTTCAGGACAGCAAGACTTCACGTGATGCGGATAAGGCAGATTGGTATGTTTGGGCAGATCCAAAGGATGACGGAACGCCGCCGAACAATTGGTTGTCGATTTTTGGCGGGACTGGATGGCAATGGAACGGCGCGCGTGAGCAGTACTATTTGCACAACTTCTTAAGTTCTCAACCGGATTTGAATTTCTGGCAGCCTGATGTGCAGCAGGCGTTGCTGGGCGTCGCAAAATTCTGGCTTGAGCGTGGGGTCGATGGGTTCCGCCTTGATACGATTAACTTTTACATGCACGACAAACAGCTGCGCAGTAATCCACCGCTGCCACGGGACCAGCGCAATTCCACAATTGCCCCGTCGGTGAACCCCTATAACCATCAAGTTCATCTCTATTCCAAAAACCAGCCAGAGAACCTCGCGTTTTTACGCAAATTGCGTGCTGTGATGGAGCCGTATAATGCCGCCGCTGTTGGCGAAGTTGGTGATGCGCAACGTGGCCTCGAGATTTTGGGCGAATACACTGCGGGCGATGATCTGATGCAGATGTGCTATGCGTTTGAGTTTCTGACCAGTGCGCGGCCAGATGCATCCGAAATTGCGCGTGTCATGGGAGAGGTCGACAAGCATGCGGCAGACGGTTGGGCGTGCTGGGCATTCTCAAACCATGACGTGATCCGCCACGCTACCCGCTGGGACACACCTGATGCGGGCATGCGGGCGATGACGACGCTCATGATGTGCCTGCGTGGGTCCGCCTGTATCTATCAGGGCGAGGAGCTTGGTCTGCGTGAAGCCGATGTTGCATACGAGGACCTGCAAGACCCTTATGGCATTGAGTTTTGGCCCGATTTCAAAGGGCGTGACGGATGCCGCACACCTATGGTTTGGGAAGCCTCAAATATAAACGGCGGATTTAGCACAGCGGAAAAGCCGTGGTTGCCTGTCAGTCCTGACCACACCCGGATGAGCGTGAGTGCGCAAGAGGATGATCCAGACGCGCTCATCCATCATTATCGCCGTGCCATCGCGTTGCGTCGACGGCATCCGGCACTGGCAAGGGGCGAGCATGACGGCGTGAAGACGGACGGAGATGTTGTGTATTTCACAAGAACATTAGGCGACGAGACCGTTTTCTGCGCGTTTAACCTAGGGGCTAAAGGCGCTGAGTTGGCAATTCCAAACGGAAATTGGATATCAATCGCGCAAGATGTTGGTGGCGTAGACGCACCATCTGGTGACACACTTACCCTTGGCCCGTGGCAGGTGTTTATCGCCACCGCGACGATCAATTGATTAACGGGAGAGACGGACATGGCTGATCTCATTTTGACAAATGTTGCCAAGACATATGGCGGCAATATTGAGGTTCTGAAGGATATCAATCTTGACATAAAAACCGGCGAATTGATTGTCTTCGTTGGCCCATCCGGATGCGGTAAGTCAACGCTTCTGCGAATGATTGCCGGTCTGGAAAAAATCACGGGCGGTGAGCTTCAGATTGACGGACAAGTTGTGAACGATGTGCCACCCGCGCAACGTGGTATCGCGATGGTGTTCCAATCTTACGCGCTTTATCCGCATATGACCGTGCGTGACAATATGAGCTTTGCACTGAAGCTTGCCAAGAAACCACAGGCCGAAATTGATGCTGCGATCGAGAACGCCGCACGCATTTTGCAACTGGATGACTACCTTGATCGTTTGCCCAAAGCACTGTCCGGCGGGCAACGTCAGCGTGTCGCGATTGGGCGCTCTATTGTCCGCGATCCGAAAGTCTACTTATTTGATGAACCGCTTTCCAACCTTGATGCGGCATTGCGCGTAGCGACGCGGATCGAGATTGCACAGCTGAAGGAATCCATGCCGGATTCCACCATGATCTATGTGACGCACGATCAAGTGGAAGCCATGACGCTTGCGACGCGGATCGTTGTGCTGGCGAACAAGGGCATTGCGCAAGTTGGTACGCCGCTAGAACTGTATGAGCGCCCAGAGAACGAATTTGTCGCCCAGTTTATCGGGTCCCCCGCGATGAACCTGCTGTCTGGTGAAATTGTTGAAACGGGCGAGCAAACTAAGGTGAAACTTGATGGCGGTGGTATCGTTTGCTCCGCTGTGCCAACACAAACGGCTGACAAAGGGCAAAAGGTCAACATAGGTATTCGCCCAGAAGATATGGTCGCAACCACGGGCGATGATTTTGCTTTTGAAGGTAAGGTTCACATCACTGAGGCCCTGGGGGAAGTAACATTGCTGTATTTCGACAAGGTCGGAAATAACGATGCGGTGATCGGGAAGCTTCCCGGGATTCACGCTGAGCTGCGTGGGAAAACTGTGCGAATGGCTGCGGCCCCGGATAAGGTTCAGATCTTTGCAAACGGGCGATCCCTTTACTACCGCTAGGGCGCGCGGTACTGGATGTTATGGCAAAGAAACCCACATCCCGATCCGGCAAAAATGACAGTGGCCGCGGCCAACGTGACCTGACCGTTAAGGTAAAGTCCGCGCGCGGGCGAAAGATGTCGTCAACGTTGTGGCTGCAACGGCAGCTTAACGACCCCTATGTTGTGCGCGCCAAAGCAGATGGATATCGTGGGCGTGCAGCCTATAAGATTCTGGAATTGAATGAGAAATTCAACTTTCTAACACCAGGAAAACGGGTCGTTGACCTGGGCGCTGCGCCCGGTGGATGGTGTCAAGTTGCCGTTCCAAAGATCAATGCCTTGGGGGAACGTAAAGGTAAGCCAATCGGCACGATCCTTGGTATCGACCTACAAGAGATGGAACCGATCCCCGGCTGTGAACTTCATGTGCTCGATTTCATGGAAGATGATGCGGATGTGAAGGTGAAAGAATGGCTTGGTGGTAAAGCTGATATCGTCATGAGCGATATGGCGGCCTCAGCGTCTGGACACAAGCAAACTGACCACAATCGGATCATGGCGCTTTGCGAAACGGCAGCCTATTTCGCATTTGATGTGCTGGAAGAGGGC
>DQCL01000264.1:0-12781 GCA_003533975.1 Octadecabacter sp.
TTGGGCTCGATACGCCTGCTGCGACGGTTCATGTTTTGGAGCTACTGGCCGCGCAAGGGTATTCAACCACACCGCCAGTTGATGCCAAGGCATTGATGGACACGATGATGGCCGGCCCCACCAATTGGCTGACCGATCGCGCCGATCGTGCGGGTGGCGTCCAGATGGCGATGAAGGACTATCGTGCGTCCTATGACCAGTTGCCCTGGGCCGTACGCGAACAGATTGAAGCGCGTTGGGGCACACCGGAAAGCGACCCGTTCGTCACAGTCGACAAAGCCGACGTCGGGTATTTTGCGCTGTCGATCCATGAGTTCGGCAACGCCATCGTCGCGCTTCAACCTGCGCGGGGCTATAACATCGACCCGACAGACACCTACCATTCACCGGACTTGGTTCCGCCTCACAACTACTTGGCATTCTACTTCTGGCTGCGCCACACTTGGGGTGCGGATGCGATTGTGCATATGGGCAAGCACGGAAACCTTGAATGGTTACCGGGCAAAGCAACGGCGTTGAGTGAGACATGTTGGCCAGAAATCGTGCTGGGAACCACGCCGCATGTTTATCCGTTTATCGTCAATGACCCGGGTGAAGGGACGCAGGCGAAACGACGCGCGGCAGCCGTTATTATCGACCACCTAACACCACCATTGACCCGCGCCGAAAGCTACGGACCGCTTCGCGATCTCGAAGCGTTGGTGGATGAATACTATGAAGCAGCGGGCGTTGACCCGCGCCGGATTGAGCTATTGCGCCGCGAAATCTTGTCGCTGTCGGATGTGACAGGCCTTGGGAAGGATGCAGGGTTCAGTGGTGATGAAGATGGGGATTTGGCAAAGCTGGATGCCTACCTGTGCGAGCTGAAAGAGGCCCAGATTCGCGATGGCTTGCATGTGTTCGGACAATCCCCTGACGGCACGTTAGAGCGGGATCTGGCGATTGCGCTGGCGCGTGTTCCGCGTGGCAACGGGGATGGGCGCGATGGATCGTTGTTACGCGCGCTGGCGGAGGATTTGGGGCTTGGATTTGACCCGCTGGACTGTGATTTGGCGGCGACAGCAGAGCAAAAGCCTGATGCTTTGGCAGCGTTGAGTGAAGAGACATGGCGCACGCTTGGTGACACAGTGGAGCGGTTGGAGCTGGTGTCGCAGGATATCCTGGACGGTAAGAGCGGAACGCTGGGTGAGAGATCGCAAGAGGTCGTAGAAGAAATTTTCGAAACCATTTTGCCTGTCGTGCGGGCCTGTGGACCGAACGAAGGGGCGGGTCTCCTCAGCGCCCTGAAAGGGCATTTCGTCGCCCCGGCGCCATCCGGCGCGCCGACCCGTGGACGGTTGGATGTGTTGCCAACGGGGGGAAATTTCTACTCCGTTGATGCCCGCGCTGTTCCGACTCCGACCGCTTGGACACTTGGGTGGAAATCCGCGAACCTGTTGATTGAAAAGCACCTGCAAGACCACGGGGATTGGCCGCGTGCGATGCTTGTTACCGCGTGGGGCACGGCGAACATGCGCACTGGTGGCGATGATATTGCCCAAGCGATGGCGTTGATGGGGGTAAAGCCTAAATGGGACGCCGCGAACCGGCGTGTTACTGGGTTTGACGTCCTGCCTGAAGGCGTGCTTGGGCGACCACGGGTTGATGTGACGTTGCGGATCAGTGGTTTCTTTCGTGATGCGTTTCCACAGCTTATTGCCTTGTTTGATAGTGCAGCCAAAGCGGTTCAGGCGCTGGATGAAAGCGCGGATCAGAATCCGGCGGCGGCACGTGCCAGAGCGGGTGAAACGAGCGCCCGTGTTTATGGGAGCAAGCCCGGAGCGTATGGTGCAGGCTTGCAAGCGATGATTGATGAAAAGCTTTGGGGTAATCGCGATGACCTTGCGGATGCCTACCTTGAGTGGGGTGGGTATGCGTATGAGGCGGGCGCAGAGGGTGCGCGTGACCGAGAGGGTTTTGAGGCACGACTTGGTCAGGTCGAGGCAATTGTG
This sequence comes from Octadecabacter sp., assembly GCA_003533975.1. GTDB lineage: Bacteria > Pseudomonadota > Alphaproteobacteria > Rhodobacterales > Rhodobacteraceae > Octadecabacter. The sequence goes on from DQCL01000264.1 coordinate 1,992, forward strand.
CAGAACCAAGACAACCGCGAACACGACATCTTGGACAGTGATGACTACTACCAGTTTGAAGGTGGGGCGGCCGCGGCTGTGGCGCATTTGCAGGGGCAGGATCGCCCGATCTATCACAACGACCATTCACGACCAGAACGTCCTGTTATCCGGACACTGGAAGATGAAATTGGCCGTGTTGTGCGTTCGCGCGTGGTGAACCCAAAGTGGATCGATGGTGTGAAGCGTCACGGCTACAAAGGGGCCTTTGAGATGGCGGCGACGGTGGACTACCTGTTTGCCTTTGCCGCGACGACGGGTGCTGTTCGCAATCACCACTTTGACCTCGTGGAAGAGGCGTATTTGGCGGATGATGAAACGCGGGAGTTTATCGCAGAGCACAACGCCCCTGCCCTGCTTGAGATTGCGCAACGGCTGCAGGAAGCCATAGATCGTGGTATGTGGACCCCCAAGAGTAATTCCGCACGGGCGCGGATCGCGGGGCTGTTGGAGTGAAGACGGGTCGGTGTTTGTGCCGCGCTTTTGGATGATTTGCCAAAAAACGAAGGTACGATTGCCGAGTTGGAAGGCGAAGGACACGATCAACAAGTTCCGTGGGTGCCACGAACCTTGTACACAAAATTGAACTGACCAAACGAGCGTTGATCGGCCCTTCTAGGACTTAGAGTGCCTGTTTGCGTCGCAGAAGTTTAGGGGGAAAAATAAGTGATTTCAAACACTAGCGTGACAATCACTGCGTGTGGGTGGGTGTTGAAGCTCGCGCCGGTTGCGCCGCATTTCTAGGTACACCGCATTCCTTAACGACCCCGTTGGCATTGGTCTTTGGAAAATCGAGCGCGAAGGCGGCACGAGTTCTTTACCGATATTCTTTGCCTATCGTCGCAGCGCACGCGACGTATGAGAGCCCCAGTTTGGCCTAAAAAACATATTCAAGTTTTGATATATGTCAAAGTAGTGGCCCCAAAACCTGATAAAGATGAGGCACTGATATATTAAGGGACCAATCCAATGACACCGCTTTCAAGACCTGCGGACACTTATTCTCCGCTCTATTTTCTCGCCTCCCTTGGCGCGGGTGGCCTGTCCATCACGTTCTTTATGTACCTGATGTTCTGGGTTCCGCACCCCAACGCACCGGTGCCGGTCTTCGAAGACATCACCGCGACATTCGCTGGTGGTACTGTGGCTATGAAGGCTGCAATTGCCATCGCCATGACGGGTATCGCTGGCATGATCCTCCTGAACCTCAAAACGCTGGTTTGGAATTTCTCTGCCCTCGCTCAATATTCCAAGACACCTGCCTACGAAAAGCTGGTCAATTCAAACGGTGAAACGCAACTGCTGGCCATGCCATTGGCAACAGCGATGACAGTGAACGGGTTGTTCATTGGCGGACTTGTTTTTGTGCCGGGCCTGTGGAGCGTGGTTGAGTATTTGTTCCCAGCCGCACTTGTGACGTTCGCAATAATCGGCGTCATTGCTTTCCGCCTTATCGGTCGTTTCTTGGGCCGCGTATTGTCTGAAGGTGGCGTGTTTGACGTAACCGCCAACAACTCCTTCGCGCAGTTACTTCCTGCTTTCGCGCTTTCAATGATTGCTGTCGGCCTTGCGGCCCCTGCCGCGATGAGCACGGTTCCACTGACCGTTGGTGTCTCGCTTGTTCTGTCGATCTTTGTTGGCACGATTGCTGGCCTTTATGCGTTGGTCGCGGCGATTGTTGCTTTCAACTCGATGCTGCACCACGGCACCGCAAAGGAAAGCGCGCCGACGTTGATGGTTGTTGTTCCGATCCTCACGGTCCTCGGCATCATGATGATCCGTCAGGACCACGCGTTGCACACCACGTTTGACGGGCATTCTGATAAGGCTGCAAACCTTTTGCTGACGACAACCATTCTGTCGGTCCAAGCTGCGTTCACCGCCCTTGGGGTTCTGGTTCTGCGTCGTCAGAAATACGCGGACGCTTTCCTGCGTGGTGATGGGAACTCGCCAGGTGCGTATGCCTTGGTTTGCCCAGGTGTCGCGCTATCCGTGATGACACAGTTCTGGATCAACAAAGGGCTGGTCGCTGCAGGCATAATCGCCAAATTCGGCATCGCATACTGGGCACTGACTGCCGTTGCGATCGGTTTCCAAGTTGCAATGATCCTTTTGGTTTTGCACCTGAACCGCCGTCACTTTGGCAAGCCCGCAACTGGGCACGCAATTGCGGCAGAGTAACCCTCCCCATTCTGCCGTATGACTGGAAGGGCTACCCACATCGGGTGGCCCTTTTCGCTTGGCAAGAAGGCTTCTCTGACGCACTCTGGCATTCGCACAATTGGGAGCCTTGAAATGAGTGAAGATGCTGACCGCCACGCGATGAAAATGGCCAAGAAGAAGGCCGCGCGCGATAAGATCATGGCGACCAAGACCGACAAGAAAGGTCTGATCATGGTGCACACTGGCAAGGGCAAGGGGAAGTCCTCGGCCGCGTTCGGGATGATCTTTCGCCACATCGCGCATGGGATGCCCTGCGCCGTTGTGCAGTTCATCAAAGGCGGGATGAGCACGGGCGAGCGTGATTTGATCCTGTCCAAGTTCAAAGATGAATGCGCCTTCCACACGATGGGCGAGGGGTTCACATGGGAAACCCAAGACAAGACCCGCGACACCGAGATGGCGATGGCCGCATGGGAGAAGGCTAAAGAGCTGATCCGTGACCCGAAGAATTCGATGGTTCTGCTGGATGAGATCAACATCGCGATCCGGTATGATTATGTCCCGATTGCGGATGTGGTTGAGTTCCTCGTCGAAGAAAAGCCGGAGATGACGCATGTGGTGTTAACAGGGCGCAACGCCCATGCGGACCTGATCGAGATTGCCGATTTGGTGACCGAGATGGAGCTGGTGAAGCATCCATTCCGGTCTGGTGTTAAGGCACAGATCGGCGTTGAGTTTTAATGGCCACACGTCTTCTTACAGAGTTCGGAATGGGCACATCCCTGCGCCGCCAAGATTACACACAGGCGGCGCGGCGGGCGTTGCAGGATGCGCTTTGGCATAACTCTATCAATCTCGCAGAGCTTTATGGCAAAGACAAAGAAGACATGCAGATCACGGTTGAGATCGGGGTGCAGCGGCCCGACCAAATCGACACCGACGCCTTGCGCGATATTTTTCCTTATGGGCAGCTGACATTTAGTGTTGTTGAGGGTGGGCTTGATGTGCCGCGACCTGACGGGTTGCCGACGGTGATTGCGAATGTCGCGCTGTCGGTCGCACTGGAGTTGGGCACATGACGGATCCCAAAGCAGAACAACGGTTCATCATCGAAATGGGCATGGGAAATGACCTGTACGGGCAGGACTACACCAAGGCCGCCGCCCGCGCGATTGAAGACGCTTTGCGCCATTCCTCCCTTCCATTGTTTGAGGCCACGGGGCTCAGTCATGATGCCATGCGTGTGCAGGTGACTGTTGGTGTGCAAGACCCTGATGCGGTGGATTGTGCGGCGTTGGTTGGCAACCTCCCAAGGGGGCGTGCAACTGTGCAGGCCGTTAAGGGTGGGTTGAACGTGACCAACCCTGACAATGGCAACGTTATAGTGATTGCTTCCGCTGCGGTTGAGGCGTTCTTGCCGCCGCAAGGTTAGGCATTCACAACGCTTGGCAGACGCAGATCAGTGTGACAGGGTTTCTTCAAAGGAGTCCTTTTATGCCAGATACAGCCCGCGAAAACCCGACCGTTCCAAATGACCTTGATAGCTTTTGGATGCCTTTTACGTCGTCTGAGGCGTTCAAGGATAACCCGCGCCTGATATCGAAGGCGGAAGGTGTGCGTTACACGACCATCGACGGGCATGAGCTGCTGGACGGGACTGGCGGTTTGTGGTGCTGCAATGCAGGACACAACCATCCGACGATTACGAAGGCCATTCAAACCCAAGCGGCAACGTTGGATTTCGTGCATAATTTCAACCAAGGGCATCCATTGGCATTTGAAGCGGCGGCACGTGTTACCGCTCTGGCGCCGGGGTTTGATCATGTGTTTTTCACCAACTCCGGTTCCGAGGCAGTGGATACCGCGCTAAAGATCGCGCTGGCCTATCACAATGCCCGTGGTGACGGGCAGCGGCGGATTTTGGTTGGGCGCGAAAAGGCATATCACGGGATCAATTTCGGTGGCTTGTCGGTTGGTGGTTTGGGGTTGAACAAGGGGCAGTTTGGCACGCTTTATCCATCTACCGCACACATGCGCCACACGTGGCTGCCAGAGAACACCAATTCGCGCGGCTTGCCAGAGCACGGCGCAGAACTGGCCGATGACTTGCAGCGCCTGTGTGAGCTGCATGGCGGGCACACGATTGCCGCTGTGATTGTCGAGCCTGTTTCAGGTGCCGGCGGCGTGTTCCCTCCGCCTGTTGGTTATCTGAAACGGCTGCGTGAGATCTGTGATGCCCATGGCATTTTGATGATTTTCGATGAGGTCATCACGGGCTTCGGTCGCCTTGGAACGCCGTTCGCGTTTGAGGCATTTGGCGTGCAACCGGACCTTGTGACATGCGCCAAGGGTATGACCAACGCGACCGTTCCGATGGGTGGTGTTTTGGCGACAGCGGCTGTGCGTGATGCGTTTCGCAATGGGCCAAAGACGATGCCGGATCTGTTTCATGGCTACACCTATTCCGGCCACCCGCTGGCATCTGCGGCATGTATCGCGACGCTCGATGCCTATCGCGACGAGCAGATATTCGAGAACGCGGCGGCGATGGCCAAGCCGTGGGAGGATATGTTGCATACGTTGACCGACCTGCCTGCCGTGATGGATGTGCGCAATTGCGGGATCATCGGGGCGGTGCATCTGCACCAAGATGGTGCCGTTGGCGATGCTGGCCGTGCAGCTTATGCAGGTCTGTGGGACGCAGGGCTGATCGCACGGCCTGTTGGGGATGCGCTATGCCTGTCGCCGCCGCTCACGATTACGCAGGCGCATATTGACGAGATCGGTGAGAAACTACGGACGCAATTGGCAGGTTAGGGTTTCGCCAATCCGCTGAGTGTGAGGTTTGTCGAAAGCGCATCTTCGGAGACCATGAGTTCGATCACGGCGAAGGTGCCGCTGGTCTTGGCGCGTTCGAAAGCGGGTGCAAAATCAGCAGTCTTCCAGACGGTTTCACCGTGCCCGCCGTAAGCCTGTGCGAGGGCGGCGAAGTCTGGATTCGCAAGCATCGTGCCGGATACGCGGCCAGGGTAATGCTTTTCCTGATGCATGCGGATTGTCCCGTAGCGGCCATTGTTGACCACGACCACTATTGGGGTCGCGCCGTGCTGGGCCGCTGTCGAAAGCTCGTTCAGGGTCATCTGGAAACACCCATCCCCTGCGAGGCAAACGACGGTCTTGTCAGGGTATTCGAGCGAGGCTGAGATGGCGGCGGGAAATCCGTACCCCATCGAACCTGATGTTGGCGCGAGTTGGGTTCCGTAGCTTTTGTAGACGAAATAGCGATGCAAGAAGGCGGCATAGTTGCCTGCGCCGTTTGTCAGGATCGCGTCTTGGGGCAAAGTTTCAGACAGCCACTCAATAACCTTCTCGAGCTTCACATCACCCGGTGTTTCCTGCGGGGTTTTCCACGTGTCATAGTCAGCCCGCGCGTTTGCGGCCCAGTTTGCCCAGCCCGCATTACAGGCAGGTAGGCGCGACAGCGCACGGGTGAACGAAACCGCATCCGCGGTGACTGCGATATCTGGGCGATACACATGGCCCGGCTCGTTGGGATCAGCGTGGACATGCAGGATCGCGCAATGCGGTTTGGCAGGATCCACCAGCGAGTAGCCTTGGGTTTCAATGTCGCCCAAGCGAGAGCCGATCACGAGGAGGGCGTCAGCGTCACGGACACGTTGCGCAAGCTTGGGGTTAACACCAACATTCAAGTCACCCGCGTAATTGGGGTGTCGGTTGTCGAGGTAGTCCTGCCGCCGAAAGCCCAGTGCGACGGGGAGGTTTTGCGTGCTTGCGAAGGTGGCGAGGTCTTGCGCGGCCTCAGCCGACCAATGCGCGCCGCCGACTACGACAAGGGGGCGTTCAAACCCTGATAGCCATGTAAGCGTGTCTTCGGCGATGGTGTGCAGAGTCGGGGCGAGTTCAACGAGGGGACCCGCGCTATCGGGCACATCTGCGAGCCCCGAGAGCATGTCCTCGGGCAATGATAAAATCACAGGGCCGGGGCGACCGGCGGTGGCGATGGTAAAGGCGCGGGCGATATATTCCGGAAGGCGTTCGGTTTGGTTCACCTCGGCGACCCATTTGCACAGGCCCCCGAACATGGATTTGTAGTCGACCTCTTGAAATGCCTCGCGGTCGGTGTCTTGTGCGCGGATCTGGCCGACGAACACCACAAGTGGTGTGCTGTCTTGGTGGGCGATGTGAATGCCCGCGGATGCGTTCGTCGCACCGGGGCCGCGTGTCACGAAGGCGACGCCGGGCTGCCCGGTCATCTTGCCATAGGCTTCGGCCATCATCGCGACGCCGCCTTCCTGACGGCAAACGATATTGTCGATGCCCGCGTCATAAAGGCCATCAAGCGCGGCGAGGAAGCTTTCGCCGGGAACGGAAAACACCCGACGCACGCCGAATTTAACGAGTTGATCGACAAGGATTTGGCCGCCGTGACGTTGCATAGGAGTACTCCGGTTTTGAGCCCGCAGAATGCGATACCGCGCGGGAAGTGCAAGGGGTTAGCTTACAGCTTGGTGGCGATTTCGATGAGATTTCCGTCTGGGTCGCGGATGTAGATGGACAGGATCGGCCCCGTGGCCCCCGTGCGTGTGATTGGGCCTTCTTGGATTGGAACGTCGAGTGTTGCGAAATGGGTGATCCAGTCGGGGATCGGCGTGTCGGTGAGAAAGCACAGATCGGCAGACCCTGCTGTCGGGCGCATGGCGTGGGGTGTGAATTCTGCGCTGGTCTGATGCAGGTTTATCTTTTGATCGCCGTAAGAAAGCGCTGTGCGTTTGGTGCCGTCTGCCACGACAAATTGGTTTGCTTTCATGCCCAGCACAGTTTCATAGAATGTCGCGGTCGCATCAATGGAGGCGACGGTCAGAACGAGATGATCGAGAGATTTCAGCTTGGGCACTTGCGGGTTCCTACAGATTTGGCCAGCATCGAAAGTATGACAGCGCAGACATCAGCAACACAATCGCTAACCGACATTCTGGATCCTGCGCGCGCGCGTGCGCTGCAGGCGACCTTGGGGTTAGAGCAGACGATCGAAAGCGGCAGCACCTTGCCGCCGTTCTTTCACCACATCTATTTTTGGGACCCGCAGCCGCCCGAAAATCTTGGGCGGGATGGGCATCCAGCCTTGGGTGGGTTCCTGCCGGATATGGGATTGCCGAGGCGCATGTGGGCGGCTGGGCGGCTGCTGTTCCATGCGAACTTGATGGCCGGGGTACAAGCCGAAAAGGTGTCGCACATCGAAGGCGTGACGCGCAAATCAGGGCGGTCCGGCCCGTTGGCGTTCGTAAGGCTGCGCCATGATATCCGCCAAAGGGGAACCGTCGTTTTGAGCGAATGGCAGGATTTGGTGTACCGAGAAGATGGCGGCGAAACGCCTGAACGCCCGACTGCGCGAACGGATGAAACCCATTCCGAGACTGCCATTTTCGATAGCACGACGTTGTTTCGGTATTCTGCCCTGACGTTCAACGGGCATCGCATTCACTATGACCGCCCCTATACACGGAGGGTCGAGAGGTATGAGGATTTGGTCGTGCATGGGCCGTTGCTTGCGCAACATTTGATGCTCATGGGGGAGGCGCAATTGGGCAAGCCGCTGACCGAGGTGACTTACCGCGCGACGGCACCATTGTGCGTGCCGCAATCCGCGACGCTGTGCTGGGCGGATGGCAGCGCATGGGTGCGTGGGCCAAAGGGCGAGCAGTGCATGGAAGCGGTGATGCGCTAGAGGCTTTTGACTGGATCGAAGTCTGGCGGGATCGTGTTCTCACCGTTTAAAATGAGTTTGGCCAGTTTCTCGGCGGCGAGCGGGGCCATGCCGAAGCCGATTTTGAAGCCACCATTTGCGATGAATTCATCTTTGCGGAACGGGTGTGCGCCAAGCATGGGCGCGCGGGTGCGGGCACGTGGGCGCAGGCCCGCCCAGCGCCTGATTTCACGGGCATCTTGCAGCGCAGGAACGGCAGCGCGGGCTTTGGCAAGAAGGGCGTCGCATTGGGCATCAGTTGTGAACGGCGCGTCAAAGTCACGCTCGGTCGTGGCGCCGATTGCTGTTGTGCCGTCGAAATGCGGGATTATGTGCAACCCGTCGACAAACAATTGTGGCGCGGTGCGTGCATCATAATCCAGCAGCACCGCTTGGCCCTTGATACCAGCGCCGACCAGACGGGTGTGCTGCGCTGTAAGTTCCTCAAGCCCTTGCCAGCCGGTGGCCCAGACCACGTGGCCTTCATGGGGTGCATCTGGAACGATCTCGCCGCCGCGCGCTTGGAGGGCGGACGCAAGGGACTGACACGCCTGTTTGGGATGAATGCGCCCTGTCAGAGTGTCGTGAATGAGCAGACCTGACCCGGATTTAGGCGCGAAGCCGTCTTGCGCTGGGACCACGTCCCAAACGGCGCGGCCTTGCCACAGGGTTTGTGCATTGATCCCGCGTTCTTGGGCGAGAGCGAGCATGTTTTCGGGCAAGGATTGCAGCCGACCAGTTCGAGCGTAGCCGGAGGGTTCACCACCCGTGTTTTCAATCTCAGCCCACCACTCTTCAGCCATCAAAAGGCTTTCGAGCTGGAAGGCCTTTTTCGGGTTCCATTGTTCAGGCACATGGGGGGCCAAGGCGCCAACAATGCCACCTGACGCACCAGCGGCGACACCGTTCGGGTCTATCACGCGCACGCTGGCGCCTGCCTTTTGACATGCCCATGCAACGCTGAGGCCGAATGCCCCTGCCCCGCGTATTGTTACATCAACCGTTGCCATCGCTGCCACCTGCTTTCATGGTCCCATTGACCAGATAGGACACTACGACATGACAGACCAGCGGGCGAATTTGGAATGGCGCGACGCGACGCGTGAAGGCGGGGGCGTACCGGTGTCGCTACAATTTGACGACCCGTATTATTCGCTTGATGACGGGGTGGCCGAGACGCAGCACGTATTTTTGAGCGGCAATGACCTGCCCGAACGATTTCGAGACGGGTTTCATGTGGCTGAATTGGGCTTTGGCACGGGGCTAAATTTTCTCGTGACGCTGGCAGCTTGGCGTGAGGCGGGCGTTGAAGGCAAGTTACACTTCACGAGTTTTGAGGCCTTTCCGATGCCAATCGCGGATATGATCCGCGCGTTGGATGCGTTCGACGGCTTGCCGATGGATTTCATAGAAGATGACGCTGACATGGAGGTCTTGAGCCCGCAGATCAGTGGGCCTGATTTCGAGCTGCGCGTGGTGCACGGCGATGCCCGTGAGACATTACCCGATTGGGATGGCCGCGCGGATGCGTGGTATCTTGATGGATTCTCCCCCGCCAAAAACCCTGAGCTTTGGGGAGCGGATTTAATGGCACGAGTCGCGGCGCATACTGCGGCGGGCGGTACAGTTGCCACATATACTGCGGCCGGATTTGTGCGCCGTGGTTTGGCGGATGCCGGGTTTTCGATTGAGCGCGTGCAGGGGTTCGGGCGCAAGCGGCACATGGTGCGAGGGGTGCTATGACCACCCAGAACGTCCGCCTTGGCATCTTGTTGATGATCGCCACGACATTCGTGTTTGCAGTTCAGGACGGGATCAGCCGCCACTTGGCCGGCGAATACAACGTGTTGATGGTCGTCACCATTCGCTACTGGTTCTTTGCGGCGTTTGTGATCGCGATAGCGCGGCGGCAGGCTGGGTCTGTTCGGGCGGCAGCGGCGACACGCCAGCCACTGTTGCAGGTCTTTCGCGGGCTTCTGCTGGCGTCAGAGATTTGCGTAATGGTCACGGCGTTTGTGTACCTTGGGTTGGTTGAGGCACATGCAATATTCACCTGTTATCCGCTTTTGATCGCTGCGTTGTCTGGGCCCATTTTGGGGGAAACCGTCGGGTGGCGGCGGTGGTCTGCCATTGGCGTGGGCTTTATCGGCGTGCTGATTATTCTAAAGCCGGGGGTCGCGGTGTTTAGCCCTGCGGCGGCTATTCCGCTGTTGGCGGCCTTCATGTTCGCGCTGTACGGGCTGCTGACACGGTATGCCGCCCGACAGGACAGCACCGCGACGTCGTTCTTTTGGACAGGTGTTGTGGGCGCGGTTGCGTTGACGCCACTGGGTCTGTGGACGTGGGAGCCAATGACAGGAAGTGATTGGTGGTGGATGGGCGCGTTGTGCATCACGGGGGTGTCAGGCCATTGGTTATTGATCAAGACCTACGAGGTCGCAGAGGCCAGCGCTGTGCAGCCCTTTGCCTACCTGCAATTGGTCTTTGCGAGCGCCATAGGGATAACTGTTTTCAGCGAAACCATCGCGCCAAATGTTGCGCTTGGCGCGGCGTTGGTCGTGGCGGCGGGCATGTTCACGCTGTGGCGCACGCGGCGCGTGGCCTAGTCCCCTGCGCGCGCGACGGGGCGGATAGGTTGCGGACCTGATGGGGTGGTTGGCGCGAGTTCACCTGCGCGGCGAACTGGTGGGCGTTCTATAGCCTGCTGAGCGGCGTCTTCGACTTCACCTTGTGGGGCTTGAACCGTGCGATCCGGGCGGGCCACGGGGCGGATGACGGGTGCGGCACCGATCAGAATATCCGTAAACGCAACCGGACCGATTTG
>DQCL01000264.1:12798-17564 GCA_003533975.1 Octadecabacter sp.
TCCACAGGATCAGGATTTAGAATACTGCGGCGCGGATCGCCCCGTTCGTCCATCCATGATTTCGGACGGCTTGGGCCTGCGTTGTAGCCTGCGGCGATCATCACCGGAGAGTCTCCAAATTCGCGGGTAAGGAATGCAAGGTATTCGGATCCAAGGGTGGCGTTATAGGCCCAATCGGTTGTCAGGCGTCCACGGCGAAAGGGCATATCGAGCCAGCCTGCGACGTCTTGCGCGGTGGCGGGCATCAGCTGCATCAAGCCCAGCGCACCCACGCTGCTGCCTGCATCTGTGCGAAACTCGGATTCTTGACGCGCAATCGCGAGGGCGAGGGCGGGTTCAACGGGGAGGTCCATCCGCGCCATTGGGTGCACGGGGAAGTAGGCGTCTTGCACAATCAGGTCACCACGCACGGCGGTTTTGGCGATGAGGACAGTATAAAACGGTTCTTCCATGTCCATGAACATCGCGCCGAGTTGTCCGATTTCTTGACGTGACATGGATTGCGCGGCGTCACGGAAAAACAGGACAGCAAGGCCACGCTCACCAGCGCCAAGCAAGGTCAAACCTGCCTGCACCAGCCCATTGGTCAGGACCGGACTGGTTCGCCAGTCACCAAAGTTTTCGCCACCGACCAAGTCGGGGTTCATCGTGAGGCCCAGCCGTTCTGCTGATAGCAAGCCGTAGAATGATGTCTGATGTTGCGCGCCCGCTTGGAAGGCAGAAATTGCGGCTTCTGCATTGCCTAAACCTTCATGTGCGCGGCCAAGCCAATAGCCTGCCCGCCCCTTAGAAATGGGCGATGCAACGGCGCCGTCGAAACGCGCGAAATGGGTCAGCGCAAGATCGTAATCTTTGAGGTATGTGAGGGCGATGTAGCCGGACAGCCATTCAAGGTCCGCATAGTTGTTTTCGTCAGCCGCAATGAAGTGATCGGATGCCAACGCATAGGCGAGGTCGATATTTCCTTCACGCATGTGCCAGCGGGCAATCGTGCGCCGCCAAGACCCCCAACGCCACGGGATACCAAGGCGGTCAGCGCTGGTCGATTGTGCCGTGAGAATGATGCTGGCTTGGGTCCAGTCTCCGCGGTCGGCAAACCAGTTGAAGCGGTCGTAGTGAAGGCCGGGATTGTCCTTTAGACGCGCTGGAATGAGGTCCTCACGGGCGTTGATGTCGCCATCGCGGTTGATGATTGCGATGCGGGCACGTGTTAAGGCCCGTTGGCCTTCATCTAATAGCGGCAGCACGTTGCTGGCATCCGTGGTGCGCCAGCGCCAAAGCAGCATATCGGCGCGGTCCTCATGATAGGGGGCCACGACGTTTGGATAGGCGTTGATGATGGCTTGGTGGTCGGAGTTTGTCAGGGCGTCGTTGCGCCAAACGTCGATTAGCATCGCCTCGGCTTCATCGCGGCGACCATCGGCGATCAGGGCATTCGCAAAAGCAACCGCGCCTTGTCCGGTTTCGATGTCAGCGCCGTCAAAGAAGCGCAGGGCATCGAGCGTTGAGACGTTTTCGTCCATCGCGCGTTCGGCGTTTGCGCGGACGCGACTGTTTCCCGGCCAGTTGGGGCGGCGATCCAGAAAGTCAGTGAAACTTGAAAAAGGGGCGTCTGTGTCGCTGTCGCGAAAATACACCCATTCCAGCAAGTCTTGTTCAATTTGGGTGCCGTTTACGAAGCTTGGAGTTGCGTCCTCACTGTCTGCCAAAGAAGAAAGCGCGTCTGAAAACGTCTCATCGTCGAGCGATTCTTGCGCCCAAGCTGGCGCAACCATGAGCCATCCGGCCAATGCTGAAACGACGATTGCCTTCATTGCGGTTCGTATCCTTTCCGCCCCAGTCTAGGCGCCTTCAAGTCACATAGGTAGTTTATCCGATGTAGCGTGCAACTCACAAACTTGGCAAAGGCGGAAAACCCCACTAGAGACGCGGATATTAACGGACCAATTCCGGTCCCCCTATTAAGGATGCGTATCATGATCAAAGGTTCTTTGCCTGCTCTTGTCACGCCGTTCGCGAACGGCCAGCTGGATCTCGATACGTTGAAAAAACTCGTCGAGTGGCATGTTGACCAAGGGTCGCACGGGTTGGTGCCTGTTGGAACCACTGGTGAAAGCCCGACGTTGAGCCATTCCGAGCATGACTTGGTCGTTCAGACTGTCGTTGATGCTGTCGCGGGACGGTTCCCTGTTGTGGCGGGCGCCGGGTCAAACAACACGGCGGAAACGGTTCGGTTGGTGAAAGCTGCGAAAGCAGCGGGTGCGGATGCGGCTTTGGTTGTGACGCCGTATTACAACAAGCCAACGCAGCGCGGGTTGATTGCCCATTTCACCGCTGCCGCTGACTGTGGTTTGCCGATTGTGATCTATAATATTCCGGGTCGTTCTGTGGTCGATATGACACCTGAAACGATGGGTGAGCTGGCCAAGCATGAAATGATCGTGGGTGTGAAAGACGCGACGGGTGATCTGGCGCGCGTTCCAAACCAGCGCTTGTCGTGTGGCACTGATTTTGTCCAAGTTTCTGGCGAAGACCCAACGGCGATTGGTTTTAACGCGCAAGGTGGTGTTGGCTGCATTTCTGTCACGGCGAATGTGGCGCCTGCGCTGTGCGCGCAGATGCAGAACGCGACGTTGTCTGGTGACTATGCGGGCGCTTTGGCGATCAATGACCGGTTGATGCCGCTTCATAAGGCGATTTTTACAGAACCTGGCCTGGTCGGTGCGAAATACGGGATGTCTTTGCTTGGGATGTGTTCCGACGAAGTACGCTCGCCGTTGACGGGCCTTCTGGACGAAACCAAAGAAAAGATGCGTGCAGCGATGGTGCATGCGGGTTTGCTGAGCTGAACCTAATCGTAAGAGCGAATTGAAGCGGGCGGGGAATGATCCCCGCCCGTTTGCGTTTTAGGTTGCGACTTGTTCGAGTGTGTTTCGGCTTTCGAACTGATCGTTCAGCCGCCACAGACCCCAAGCCAGCGGGATCGCTGCCAAGCCACCAATGACGTAGGCGAGGGGTTCATCGTAGAACGTCTCAAACGCTTGGGTGTAGGCGTGGATCGCGCCGAAGGTCATGGCCGCGTTAAAGATGCCACGACGGTTGGTATGTGCGGACCAGAAGGCCGCTGCGATCAGCAGAATGGCCCAAACGATCGAATACACATGTTCTGAAATAACAAGCGTGCTGGCTTCGAATGCGTCCACTGCGTCGCGGTAGGATTGATAGTCATCGCTGTAGTCACGGTAGCCCGGACCCCAGATGTGGCTGCCCACAACATCGCCCCGAAGTGAGCCGACGAGGAAACACAGGTTCGCGACGATGAAGGCCATGATGCCAAACATATGCGTGTGGCGGCGGTAGCGGTCTGTCAGCCTACCCGCCACAGCGACACAGATGGCCATTGCGACGGCAAGTTGCACGATGCTGAGCGTGGCTTCAGGGCTGTAGAAGGCGTACATCGCGTGGAAGTAAAACGTGCCTGTATCCAGCATTTGTGCGAAGGGGATGATTGCGAGTGCCGTGATAAAGCGCACGTCGATGAACGTGCCGACCGCGAAGATAGCGGCGGCAACGTAAAAGTGCAGCATTGGGACGGCGGCGCCCGAAACCTCGGCTGATCCGGCCCAAAGGTACAAACCCCCGATGTGCATGGCACCCGTCATGAGCAGAATGCTACCCGTTAAGAAGCCTGTGTGTTCGGGGCCGTGGCGGGTGAAGAACGCAGCGATTGCGGCACCGACTAGGCCGATGATCATGAGCATGAGCCCGCCAGATTGTTTCCCGAAAATATCAAGAATTTCAATCGAGGCACCGCCCGTCAGCATACCCGCACCGATAAGGGCGGAGGCGGTACCGAACATGCGGTAAAGGTCTGTCGATTTCACAAGAAGTGTGGCACCGATGCCAAGGAACAGGCCACCTACGACAGCGACGGCTAACGCATCAGCCAGTAGGCCGATAAAGCCGGCAGCGGCGGCGATAATACCAAAGCAAAGGACGGTATTGATAACGAGAGAAACCATCACTTGCCGCGAACGACGTGCGATGATGGCGCCTTGGTCGGAGGTGATGACCCCCTCCTCCACAAGGGCTTCGGTTTGAATGACATGGGCCATGTGGCACCTCCTTATAGATATGAACGCCGTTCAATTCATTGATCTCACGTTTATGAACGATGTTCAAGCGGTTTCTTTCAACCACCCCTTTTCCCAGTTCACATCTGTGCTGCCAACAAATGTAGCAACGCGGTCTATTTCGGCTTCAAGTGCGCGCACCCGTGCTTTGCCCATGCGCACGCCCTTTTCCGGCCAGAAAGCAGTGACGCGGGTTACGTCCCCATCACGTTTGGTGTCGATCCGGCCGATCATGCGATCGCCCTGCATGACAGGAAACACGTAGTACCCGTATTGGCGTTTCGGGGCGGGTACGAAAATTTCGATGCGGTAGTGAAAGTTGAACAGACGTTCTGCGCGTTTGCGGTCGCGTAGCGCGGGATCAAACGGGGAGAGCAACCGGACACGGTTATTTGGCTCTGGCGTAGGTAGATCGCGTTTTTCCGCCAAGATGAAGGAGGAGCGAAGCGATCCATCTGCGGACTCGATCTGTGCGTCTAGGATGCGGTGGTCTGCCACGGCAGCAGTACACCACGTTTTTGCCTGCGCGGGGGTGATGATCGCATAGAAGGCGGCGATTTCGCCGGAGGTCGCGAAACCAAGGCGATTGAGCGCGGACATGCAGGCCCAGTCGATCATTTCTTCTTCAGACAC
>DQCL01000224.1:0-12072 GCA_003533975.1 Octadecabacter sp.
CCGGATTTGCCGACCTGCTGCATTCATGGCGATTACGGCATTCAGTATACGATTGCTGAACTCGCCACGGCTGTTGAGTTGGGCTTGTCGCTGCCAATTATCCTTTGGGACAATGGGAAGTTGGGGGCTATTGAAGGCAGCATGATTGCCGCACAGATTGCGCCCAACTCGGTAATTCAACGCAATCCCGACTTTATGGCACTTGCAACGGCCTATGGTGCGCAGGCCGCACAGCCCGAAACGTTGGCCGACATTGCACCTGCCCTTGATGCGGCATTCAAGGCAGACGTTCCGACGATCATCCGCCTCACGCCTGCATTGATCGGGACCTAGGGTTAGTCGCTCCAGCAGCTCACCAGGACGGCCATGTCTGCCGCCATCAATGTCAGCGCTTCTGGTGTCATGTAGGTCACGGAATCCGTGGTCATGATGTCGATGCCCGCACCGGATACGGACGAAATGATCTCATCCGCGTCCACAGAGAACGACACCTCGGGCGGTAGGGACTGCCCGTTTGTCTGTTCCTTTGGCAACAACATTCCCAGAACCGCGCCGCCATTGTCATAGACTGGGCCGCCTGCATCACCTGGTTGCGCGTAAATCGACAGGCGTTTCACGTCATCTTCGCCGTTCAGCCCACGAATGTCGGCCAATGTACCAAATGTCAGGGCAGGGGTCGTGAGTACACCACCGTATGGGAAACCCGCTACAGCAACTTCGGCTTGAAGACGCGGCACGCCGGTTTGGAACTCGGCAACCGCAGGCGGTGCAAGCCGCGTAGACGGGCGCAAGACCGCAATTCCAAGGTTTTCATCTTGAAGAACAACAGTCGCATCATGCTCCATGCCAAGAGTGATGGAGGTACATTCGTCAATGGCTTCGATCGTCGTCAGGACTTCGCCAGACCCGTTGATATAGAAACCGGAACGGTCGCGGATCGGTTTGCGCACGGCAAGGCCGGCGACCAGATCAATCGCCTGATCCTCATCTGGGCGAGCAATGGCGGGGTCAAGTACACCGTCAATCGTCGCGAAGCTTGCCTGCATTTCAGCAAGCACACGGCGGCGGCGTTCATCGTCGCCCGCTGGCCAAACAAGTGTGAAGCCTTTGATTTCGTTATTTTCAAGAACCACGGATGTGTAGGAATGGACGTTTTCGTCAAAACCTTCGATTTCAAACCCACGGTCACGGCGGGACCGTTCTCCGGTTGGTGGAATAATCGCCAGCGTTTGTAGTATTTCATAAAGGCCGAACATGCGTGTCCGGTCGCCCGGTTGGGAGATCAGCAAGACCTGTGCTGCAACATCACCTGACGGATCAAAGCGGGCAAAGGGCGGTTCGTATTCTGCAAATTTGACAACGCCCGTCGGGATTTGCATCTCGATACCAGAGGCATCATCGCGCACCAGCTGAAGGCCCATGCCATCCAGAATGGAGTTATAGGCATCCAATAGCTCTGCACGTTGGCCCGTGGTCAAAACGCCTGTCGGCTCATGGTTGTTGGTTTCTTGCCATGCGACCATTGAACGTCGTGTGCCACGGCCATAGGCGCCATCAATCGCGCTGTCATAAAAACCGGCCCACTGAAGTGCGGTCTGCAACAGGCGCTTTTGGTCGCGATCAAGGGCCTGCTCGCTGACTTGGGCTTCGCGGTAAGTTTCATCAGGTGCTTGGATCGGGTCGGGCTCTGGAATTGGTTCCGGCTCGACGGCGATAACAGGCGTGTCAACTTCGGTTGGCGTGTTAGTCGGTGTTTCAACTTCCAAGGGGTTACTTGGCGCAGTCACGCCAACGGGCCAGAACTGTGTGCGAAACCGTCGACCATCCACAATGTAGCTATCGTTTGGAATGACACCGGCGCGGCGCAATTGGTTCAGCTGAGCATCAGCATCGACCGCTGCATATGGGCCAAGAACGATACCGTACCACCCACCAGGAAGGGCGAACCCCGCTACGTCCGGCACTCCGGCTGCGGAATACCCACGTGCGGCGTTCTGTGCGCCTGTTAATGTGCGTTGCGCTTCAATTTGGACCCAAGCGCTTTGCTGGGCGGCCGCTGGAAGCGCCATAAAAATACTAATAATCAGTGCGGAAAAAATACGAAGCATAGCTGTGAAAACGTCCCTAAAGTGTCTGGCGACTGCAATACCAACCGCGCGTTCCGCGCTTTTTAACACTCTTGCGACAAAGCGCACGTGGAAAGTGGCGCAAGATTAAGAAATCTAGGGGATTGTAAGGGGACTCACAGGATTTGCGTACATTGACCCTCGTCGCGCAGCAACTTATGCAAGCGCCAGCAATACAAGAGGGTCCAATGGCCGATACACCACGCAGTTTTCAAGAGATTATTCTTCGTCTTCAGTCCTACTGGGCTGCTAAAGGCTGCGCGTTAATGCAGCCCTACGACATGGAGGTTGGTGCGGGCACGTTTCATCCTGCCACCACACTGCGTTCGTTGGGGGATGTTCCTTGGGCCGCGGCCTACGTTCAGCCGTCTCGTCGACCAACCGATGGTCGCTACGGTGAGAACCCGAACCGCTTGCAGCACTACTATCAATTCCAAGCCCTGATTAAGCCAAGCCCGCCCAACTTGCAGGAGCTTTACTTGGGGTCGCTGGAAGCGATTGGCGTCGACATGGCGTTGCACGACATTCGTTTTGTCGAAGATGACTGGGAAAGCCCGACTTTGGGGGCGTCCGGCCTTGGCTGGGAGGTCTGGTGTGATGGCATGGAAGTGTCGCAATTCACTTATTTTCAACAGGTTTGTGGCCATGACTGCCACCCTGTTTCCGGCGAGTTAACCTACGGTCTTGAACGGCTGGCGATGTATATTCTGGGCGTCGATCACGTGATGGATATGCCGTTTAACGACCCCGAAGCGCCAATCGCGCTGACCTATGGCGATGTGTTTAAGCAGGCAGAACAGGAATACTCGCGGTTCAATTTCGATATCGCAGATACAGACATTTTGCTTACCCATTTTGAGGATGCAGAACGTGAATGCGCTGCAATCTTAAGTCACGAACACATTGACCCGAAGAACGGCAACAAGATCGTCATGGCGCAGCCCGCTTATGATCAGTGCATTAAGGCCAGCCATTTGTTTAACCTGCTCGATGCCCGTGGCGTGATTTCGGTCACCGAACGCCAAGCCTACATCGGGCGTGTTCGCGCGTTGTCCAAACTTTGCGCCGATGCTTTCCTTCAGACTGCTGCTGGTGGTTTTAAGGAGGCAAACGCATGAACGCGACGCGTCTTGCCATCTTGGGCATCTTGATTCCGGCCATTCTTGGCGGTGCTTTCATGTACTATAACCTCGTCTACGCGGGTTACGGCGAACTCACACAGGAGGAAGTTGGAGAAATCCAACTCATCAATGTTGCAACCGGCGAACCGCAGCCAATAATGTTGGATAATGTAAAGGCTATCGACACTGTTGAAGACGGCGTGCGCCTGTCTGGCGCGATTTCGTTCCGTGTATGTTTTGATGCGCCACAAAGCCTGGCCATGTTGTCAGAAACCTTTGTAATCATGGACGAAGCTGTTCCGTTGACCGCTCCGTCTTGGTTTGATTGCTTTAACGCGCAGGAAATCGGTAAAGCCCTAGAAAACGATGAGGCCATTGCCTTCATGAGCCAAGAGAACATCAGCTATGGTGTGGATCGTGTGGTCGCCGTAATGCCTGATGGCCGAGGTTTCGTTTGGCATCAGCTCAACCCGTGCGGGGAGGCCGTCTTTGCCGGCGACAATACCCCCGAAGATTGCCCCGAACCGCCGGAGAATTTCTAAATGCCTGATCTATTGATTGAACTCTTTTCCGAAGAAATTCCTGCTCGTATGCAGACCAAAGCTGCCGCTGATTTACAGAAATTGGTGACTGACGGATTGGTCGATGCGGGCCTGACTTACGCGGGCGCGGGCGCGTTTTCCACGCCGCGCCGTTTGGCGCTTTCTGTCGAAGGTCTGAGCGCTGAAAGTCCTGACACACGCGAAGAACGCAAGGGCCCGAAAGTCGGTGCGCCAGATGGTGCGATTGACGGGTTTTGCCGTGGCGCAGGCGTGTCGCGCGAAAGTCTTGAAGCACGGGATACCGGCAAGGGCGAAGTCTACTTTGCAGTGATCGAAAAGAAGGGTCGCAGCGCGTCTGAAATCATCGCTGAAGTGCTTGAAAACGCGATCCGTAACTTCCCATGGGCCAAGTCGATGCGCTGGGGATCTGGTGCGCTAAAATGGGTGCGCCCGCTGCATTCTATTGTCTGCATCCTGAGCGATGAAAGCGGCGCTGAAGTTGTTCCAATGTCTGTTGACGGCATCGTAGCTGGCACGACCACGCAGGGTCACAGGTTCATGTCTCCGGGTGAGTTTTCTGTAACGTCTTTCGAGGATTACGAGGCGAAGCTAAAGCGCGCCAATGTCATTTTGCGCGCAGATGAGCGTGCCGATATGATCTGGTCCGAAGCGTCTAATCAGGCGTTCGCGGCGGGGCTGGAATTGGTCGAGGATAAGGGTTTGTTGGCGGAGGTTTCCGGCCTTGTTGAGTGGCCCGTTGTGTTGATGGGCACCATCGCCGATGACTTTTTGTCGTTGCCGCCAGAGGTGCTGACAGCGTCCATGCGCGAGCATCAAAAGTTCTTCTCGGTGAAGGATAAGACGGGGCAAGTTGTACGCTTTGTGACGGTCGCCAATCGTGAAACGGCTGACCAAGGTGCAACCATTTTGTCGGGCAATCAAAAGGTGCTGTTTGCACGTTTGTCGGACGCGAAATTCTTCTGGGAAAACGATTTGCGCGTTGCCAAGTCGGGTGGGCAGAAATGGCTCGATTCCTTGGGCAATGTGACATTCCACAACAAGCTTGGCACGGTCGCCGAACTGGTGGATCGCATGGCCGCGCTGTCCGCCGAGATTGCGCCGGTTGTCGGGGCTGAGGCGGCTGAGGCGGCTGAGGCCGCGAAGTTTGCCAAAGCTGATCTAAGCTCGGAAATGATTTATGAGTTTCCCGATCTACAAGGGTTGATGGGACGCTATTACGCGAAGGAAGCGGGCAAGTCTGATGCCGTCGCACTGGCCGCGCAGGAACACTATTCCCCGCTCGGGCCATCTGATGACGTACCGAACGCGCCTGTGTCTGTCACCGTCGCCTTGGCTGAAAAGATCGACAAACTGACGGGCTTCTGGGCGATTGATGAAAAACCAACAGGGTCCAAAGATCCGTTTGCGCTGCGCCGTGCGGCATTGGGCGTCATTCGGTTGGTGTTGGAGAACGGCCTGACGGTAAAGCTGGACCGCTTCATTGACGCCCAGTTGGTGCGCCAGAAAGTGAAAGTCTTCGACACGTTGTCTACGGATGAGATCGAAGAACTGCTGGAAGAGATCGCCAAACATGGCGTTTTTGGCGCGGCATTCAAAACGGCCAAAGAGTTTTGGAAAGAGAAAGACGTTTCACCGTCTCAGGGCTTCAACGACCTTGGCGATGCAGTGCCTGATTTGTCTGTCGATCTGCTGTCTTTTTTCCATGACCGCCTAAAGGTGTACCTAAAAGACGAAGGCGTTTCCCATGATGTGATTGATGCGTCCCTTGCGATGCCGGGCAACGACGATCTGTTGCTCCTCGTGAACCGTGCAAAGGCGCTGGCTGCGTTCTTGAAAACCGATGATGGGACCAACCTGATCCAAGGGTTCAAGCGCGCCAATAACATCCTGTCGCAAGCGGAAGAGAAGGATGGGGTTGAGTATTCGTTCGGGGCCGAGGTGAAGTTCGCTGAAACCGATGAGGAAAAAGCACTGTTTAAAGCGCTGGATGCTGCGGATGCGAAGATCGCGCCTGCAATGGCTGCAGAAGATTTTGCCGCGGCGATGTCCGCAATGGCAGACCTGCGCGCGCCGATTGATGCGTTTTTCGATGCGGTTCAGATCAACGCAGAAAGCGAAGTTTTGCGCCGCAATCGCCTAAATATGTTGAGCCGCATTCGCACAATCTGCCTTAGCGTGGCGGATTTGCGTAAACTTGAGGGCTAAGGAAACCGTAATGTTATCCTTGCCCTGTGAGGGCACCGCACTATGGTGTCCACAAAGGGGATGCCGCAGTGCAGAAAGTAATCACGCTTAAAGATATGTGCCTTGTCACCAAAACCGCGCCTATGGCGGCGGAGGTTCATGGTGGGCGCGCGAAATGCTTGCAGCGTTTGATCAGGCTGGACATGCCGGTGCCAACAACGGTGGCGCTATCGTTTGACGCTGTGCGTGCGATTGCGGGGGGTGCCGCTGCGGACTTGCCGCAAATCTTGCGCCACTTCGGGGACAATCCGCTGTTGTCTGTCCGTCCGAGCAGCATGGACCCAGATTGGGGCGGGCCGATTGCAATCCTCAATATCGGGCTGAACGATGTTAAGCACGCTGAACTGTGTGGAAAGCTAGGTGAAGACGTCGCGACGCGGCTTTATATGCAATACATTCAGACGTTTGCCGTTGAGGTCGCACGACTTGACCCCGAAGAGTTTTATCTGAGTGATCATCCTTCGGCGGATGCTTTGCAGGCGATGCTGCGCACTTACGAAACCGAGATGGACGCTGAGTTTCCGCAGGATGTAGGTGAACAAATCAGCGAAGTTTTGCGGTCAATGTCGCGGACATGGGAAGGCACCACAGCGCGGCTTTTGCGCCAAGCCAAGGGCGCACCTGCGGACGCTGGCCTTGGGTTGGTCGTGCAGGAGATGGTTTTGCCTTTGGGGGCGGGGATTTCCGGTTCTGGTGTGATCCAGTTCGCATCTGGCGTAACGGGCGAAGAGCAGATCAACGGGCGTTTTGTGCCACAAGCGATGCACGCCGAAGGGCTTCGGGATAGCGCTGATGCGCTGTATTTAACTTGCGACCCACGGGGGCCTTCACTTGAAGAAAACGCACCGGAGGCGTTTCAGGAGCTTATTAAATTCGGTGCAGTCGCACGGGTTAAGCTGCGCGAGGAAATGGAGATCAAGTTCATCCTGCGTGAAGGCGTCTTGGCTATTTTGGACGGTATCCGCATTGATCGATCCAACCGCGCTGCGGTGCGGATTGCTGTTGATCTGGCGAGTTCGGGTGTGATCCCGAAAGAAGAAGCGATTATGCGGGTGAAGCCTACGGCGTTGTCAGAATTGCTGCACCGTCAAGTGGATAGCGCTGCAGAGCGGGATTTACTTGTCACAGGTATCGCGGCAAGCCCGGGTGCAGCATCGGGACGATTGGTCTTTACTGCGGCCGAGGCTCAGGCGAGTGCCGCACGCAGTGAGGCCTGTGTGCTGGTCCGCCGCGAAACCACACCTGAAGATATCCGAGGAATGCACGCAGCTGCCGCTGTTGTGACACTGCGGGGCGGCATTACGAGCCATGCTGCGGTGATCGGTCGAGGCATTGGTTTGCCCTGCATTGTAGGCGCCGCTGATCTGGACGTTGATGAGCGGAAGCGCATGATTTCTGGGCCGGATGGACGCATTTTCAAAGCGGGCGACATGGTGACGGTCGATGGTAGTACCGGGCAGGTGTTGGTGGGTGAACCCAAGATGTTGGAAGCCGCCCTCGATGACGCGTTCCAGACCTTGCTGACATGGGCGGATGACGTGCGTGATATCGGCATTCGCGCAAATGCAGACACTCCGGCAGATGCGCAAACCGCGCGAAATTTTGCGGCCCAAGGGATCGGCCTGTGTCGTACGGAACATATGTTCTTTGATGGCGATCGCGTTGATTTGATGCGTGAAATGATTTTTGCCGACAGCCCCGAGGGCCGCGCCGCCGTGCTTGAACGGCTTTTGCCGCTGCAACAGTCTGATTTCGCTGAAATCTTCCAGATCATGGAAGGGCAACCTGTCTGTATTCGTCTCTTTGACCCACCGCTTCACGAATTTCTGCCTGCGGGGAAGGCGGGCATGCGCGAGCTTGCTGACCTTCTTGATGTGCCATTGGCAGAAGTTACGGCGCGTGTTGAAGACCTGACAGAATACAACCCGATGCTTGGTATGCGGGGGGTCCGGTTGGGGATTACCGTTCCTGAAATCTATGAGATGCAGGCCCGCGCAATTTTCCAAGCAACCGTTGCATGCCAAGAGCAAGGTCGCACCTTAGTGCCTGAAATCATGATACCGCTCGTGAGTGCAAAGCGTGAAGTTGAACTGGTGCAGGCCCGTATTGAGGCAGTGGCAGCTGCAGTCCATTCTGAATCTGGTGTCGCTTTCGAATTCCGTCTTGGCGTGATGGTTGAAACTCCGCGCGCTGCGCTGCGGGCAGAAGATATTGCCGAACACGCTGCGTTCCTGTCGTTCGGAACGAATGACCTCACGCAGATGACTTACGGTCTCTCTCGTGATGATGCGGGTAAGTTCATGTCCGAGTATGTGAAGCTTCAAGTCTATGAAGAAGACCCCTTCCATACGCTTGATTTGGAAGGTGTTGGGGAACTGCTTCAGCTTGGTGCGGAACGGGGCCGAAAAGGGCGCCCGGATGTGACATTGTCCATTTGTGGTGAGCATGGTGGCGATTCAGCTGCGATCGCATTTTGCCGCGCGCAAGGCTTTGACTACGTTTCTTGCTCTCCGTTTCGGGTGCCTGTTGCGCGGCTTTCCGCTGCACAGCTCGCGTTGAAGGATAAAACGGGCTGGTAGCGCGATCTAAGTATGACTTCGGAAAATCGAGTAACCGCAACATGTTGTGGTTGGTTCTTCAAGCTGTGCTTTAACTGCATCGGTGCGACGCGGTAGCGCAAGTGGGTAGACTCGACGGACCTGTCACATTCCCTTAAAGGCAAGGCGCTCGCGTGAGGCTAATCACGTTTTGTCTTGGGGACAAAAATGTCTAAGCTGTTTGGAATGAAATTTTTGGCCGTCTGCGCCATGAGCTTTGGAGTGGCCTTTGGTGCCGTGTCGGCTGCACAGGCTGATGAAGTTTTGGCGGCGCGGTTGGGTGCGTTGTTGGGGCAGGAACGCGCTGCGATCCAGCAGGTACCTGATGCCCGTTTGGCGGCTTTGACCGCCGTTCCACCTGCATCCACACGCGACATTCCGACAGCGCCTGACATCATCACATATGACCGTGCATTCCTTGCGTCCCAGCCAACTGCATCCGGTGGCGAACAATGGCGCTGTTTGGCTGAAGCCCTTTATTTCGAAGCGCGCGGCGAAAGCGTGCGCGGCATGTTTGCTGTTGGCGAAGTCATTATGAACCGCGTCGATTCTTCGCGTTATCCCAACACCCTTTGCAGTGTGATCAACCAAGGCACCGGCCGCCAGTTTGCATGTCAGTTCACTTATACCTGTGACGGTGCAGCGGAAGTGATCCATGAGCAGGCTGCTTGGGCCAAGGTTGGCAAAGTCGCACGTCTGTTGATTGATGGCGCTCCGCGTCAGCTGACGGATGGTGCCACGCACTATCATACACGGGCCGTAAACCCGCGTTGGGCACGCGTCTTTCCACGGACGGCCACAATCGGATCACACCACTTCTACCGTCAAAGCTAAGGCGCGTTTGGCGGCAAAGGTGCCGTAACTGGCGCTTGTCGCTGGCTGTCCCGCTTAGTATTCCCATCGGAATGACTGGAAGGGTAACATTATGAGCAGCGACACAAGATTGGCCTTTGCCCACCCGTCTGCGCGGGCCGAGGCCACTGCACCAAGTGGTGAGGGTGGTCTGCGCGATCGTATTTCTTTGCGCGACTACATCACCGAAGTCGAAATAGGTGCATTCCAGCAGGAGCGCGGCCACCTGCAGCGCATAAAGTTTAATGTTGTCGTCGAAGTTGAACCGCTTACGAGTCCGATTGATGACGATGTCGACCGTATCCTGTCTTATGATCGTGTGACTGAGGCAATTGATGCTGAGCTCGGCGCTGAACGTCTAAACCTGCTTGAAACACTGGCCGCACGTGTCGCGGAACGCATTCTGCTCGAACCGCAAGCTCTGCGGGTTTTCGTGCGGATCGAAAAAATTGACCGCGGTCCCTATTCGCTAGGTGTTGAGATTATGCGCGAACAAGGTGGCGTTGACGGGGCCGCTGTTGAGGTCATGGATGCACCACATCCGCGCATGGTTTTTCTGACCAATGACAAAATCAATGGACCTGAACTTACGGGAATTATCGACAGTTTGTCTGACGAAGATGTGCCTTTGATTTTTTGTGTTGGGGCAGGGGAAACACCTGCGCCGACCTCAAGCGTTGCGCAGGTGCAGCGGCGAATTGATTTGCTGGCTATTGTGCAAAATGCGTGGGTTTTGGCGGGGCGCGACATGCGTTGCGTGGTTGTTGAAACGCGCACTGAACTAGATTGGGCAATGAAGAACGGCCAGATATGTGTTTGGGCCCCCTCCAAGATCGTGTTGGACGCCTCTGACAGCCCGGACACAAACGATGGTCTCACTTTGGCGGCGTGGTTTGCTGGCGAATTACAGGCGTCTGAGTTGGTGGTCGCTGGCGCCGATGTTCCGATCTGCGATGTTCCGGTTCGTATCCTCTGATGGCTTATTATCGCCCCGTCGCAATGTCCGACCCTCACCGCCCGAAGGCCGCACTACCCCTTGCGGGCGGCTGGTGCTGGTTCAGCCATGTTGAACGTATGGAACGCGGGCGTACTGGCGAGCTGGTCCCCGTGGCAGAAGTGCCCGACGACGTGCTTTCGCGCCTTACTGCGCCACGTGCACCAATCGCAGGGCTGGATCTGAGCACACCGCGCGTGATGAGCATTCTAAATGTCACGCCAGACAGCTTTTCTGATGGGGGTTTGTTTAACGCCCCCGAAGCCGCCCTCGCGAAGGCCCGCGCGATGGTCGCAAATGGCGCTGACATCATTGATATCGGTGGCGAAAGCACGCGCCCTGGGGCCGTGGCCGTCGATGTTGGTGAAGAAATAGAACGCACAGCGCCCGTTATCGCCGCGATGCGGGCAGGACGTGACGTTGCAATATCAATCGATACGCGAAAAGCAGCTGTTGCACAGGCCGCGCTGGATGCAGGTGCGTCGCTTGTGAATGATGTGGCGGCCTTCACATTCGACCCTGATATGGCCCGCGTAACAGCCAAGGCGCGCGTGCCGTGTTGCCTGATGCACGCCCAAGGCGACCCCGCCACGATGCAGGATGACCCGACTTACGTTGATGTTACGCTAGATGTTTACGACTTTTTGAACGCACGGATTCAAGCGGCAGAAGCGGCAGGAATTCGCCGTGATCAGATTGTCATCGATCCCGGTATCGGGTTTGGGAAAACCCAAGAGCATAATCTCACGCTGTTAAAGAATTTGTCTATTTTTCATGGACTTGGCTGCGCAATTTTACTTGGCGCCTCGCGTAAGCGCTTTATCGGAACGATTGGCCAAGCACCTGATGCGATTGACCGCTTGGGTGGGTCCGTCGCAATTGCGCTTCATGGGCTTTCGCAGGGTGTGCAACTGCTACGTGTCCATGATACGTTGCCAACAAAACAGGCGATACGGCTTTATATGGCTGTTAAGTAAGCATAATTATTTTTCGAGTGGGACCAACATGGCACGTAAATTTTTCGGAACCGATGGCGTTCGCGGGACGGCAAACAAATACCCTATGACGGCTGAAATGGCACTGAAGATTGGTGCCGCAGCTGGGCGGTATTTCCGAAATGACGGGTCCAACGGGCACCGTGTTGTGATCGGTAAGGACACGCGGCTTTCTGGGTATATGTTTGAGTCCGCACTGACGGCTGGGCTGACAAGCACCGGCATGAATGTGCTGCTCCTCGGGCCGATCCCAACACCTGGCGTTGGGCTTTTAACCACATCCATGCGTGCGGATCTGGGCATTATGATTTCTGCGAGCCACAACCCTGCGATCGACAACGGAATTAAGCTGTTTGGGCCTGATGGGTTTAAGCTTTCTGATGAGGCCGAGCTGGAAATTGAGCGCTTGTTGGAAGGCGAGATTGAATTGGCGCAAGCGATCAATGTCGGACGTGCAAAACGCATTGATGACGGGCGTTTTCGTTATGCCGAGCGCCTGAAAGGAACATTTCCGCAAGGTATGCGTTTGGACGGCATCAAGGTCGTGATCGATTGCGCCAATGGCGCGGCCCACCGTGTC
>DQCL01000224.1:12245-13647 GCA_003533975.1 Octadecabacter sp.
GGCGACGCGGACCGTGTGATGATCCTCGATCAGAACGGCAACGTGGCTGATGGCGACCAGATCATGGGCCTATTTGCCAGCCGCTGGGCGGATGCTGGTC
Organism: Octadecabacter sp.; assembly: GCA_003533975.1. GTDB lineage: Bacteria > Pseudomonadota > Alphaproteobacteria > Rhodobacterales > Rhodobacteraceae > Octadecabacter. The sequence continues at coordinate 12,346 of DQCL01000224.1, forward strand.
GTTTGAATAAGGGCACGTTGGTGGCCACAGTTATGTCAAACCTCGGGCTTGAACGGTTCTTGAATGACAAAGGCCTGAACCTTGAACGCACCAATGTCGGTGACCGCTATGTCGTTGAGTCGATGCGCGCCAACGGGTTCAACCTCGGCGGCGAACAATCTGGCCACATCGTCATGACGGACTACGCCACGACGGGTGATGGTCTTTTGGCCGGTCTACAATTCCTTGCCGCGATGATTGAGACAGGTAAGCCAGCTTCTGAGCTGATTAAGGTTTTCGAAACTGTGCCGCAAATGTTGAAAAACGTGCGTTATGGCGAAGGCGCGGATCCTTTGAGTGAGGCGCCAGTCAAAGCTGCGATTGCTGCGGCGGAGGCTGATTTGGTTGGCAAGGGTCGCTTGCTGATCCGGAGATCCGGCACCGAACCTCTGATCCGTGTGATGGCAGAATGCGTTGATGAAGCCCTGTTGGAGGAAGTCGTGGACGGGATTGTCGCCGAAGTGGAAGCTGTGGCAACCGTCAGCGCCTAAACACGCGAACCAAGCTGGGGCCTTGGCTGATCGCCAATCCGAACAGGATCAATGCAAGCGCTGCGAAGAAGCGCAGCGGCAGGACTTCTGACAAAACCCATGCGCCGAAAACCATAGACCAAACAGGGACTTGGTAGTTCACCAGTGTCATAAAGACCGGACCGGCGGTCCGGATTGTTGTGACACGCAATAAGGCCGCGAACGCTGTTGGAACGAACCCTAGGAAGATGATGGCATAGCCTGCGCGCCCTTCAACCCAAGTCGGCACCCCCTCAAGCATCAGCATTGCTGGGATAAGGCAAATAGCCCCGACGACCAGCGTCAGAGCCGCCATGACGATGCTGTCAACTGGCGGGCAGCGGCGGGTCAATACGCTGGAAATCGCATATGACAGGGACGCGGCAACGCAGGCCAATTGCGGCAAGGCGAGGCTGCCTTCCGAGAAATCAAACGCGGTCGGCCCGATCAGGACCAAAGCGCCAACAAAGCCGACAACCACGCCGATCGACTTCCGTGTGCTCATTTTATCGTCGGCAAATATATGCGCCAATGGCAACACAAACAGCGGCAGGGCGGCCATTGAAATGCCTGCAAAAGCCGAAGGCACGTATTGCTGCCCCCAAGACAAGAGCGTGAAGGGTAACGCGGTATTCAAAACACCCGTCACCGCCAGATACGCCCACACGATAGGCTGTTTGGGGAGGGGGCGGCCCATAGCCGATACAAGCAGTAGCAAAGTAACTGCACCCAAGGTCGTGCGCGCACAGGCCAC
>DQCL01000224.1:13755-14645 GCA_003533975.1 Octadecabacter sp.
CGGTTGGAACAGACGCATGACAGGAAGTCTACACCGATAGAGGCTGTCCAGCCGTTGAAAAGCTATTAACGTCGGTTGAGATCGCCACCCATTTTGCGTTCTTTCTGCATGATGGCTAAAGTCCGCTTTACACAACAGCTCGTGAGCGAAACATATTCTTCGAAGGTCACAGACGCGAATGAGAACCCCAGATAAAAGACGCGACTTTCTATACTATACCACGGCAACAGTTGCAGCCGTTGGTGTCGGCGGAGCAATTGCCGGGCTTAGGCAAACGATGAGCCCGTCTGCCGACGAAGCGTACGAAGGTGGCAGGGTGCGTATTGATTTTGAAGGCCTGTTAGAGGGACAGCAGATGACCTTCTTACACCTTGGTCGTCCGCATTTCCTTCGCCGCAGGACGCAGATGGAAATTGATCAAGCACGCACAACGCAATTGGGTGAGCTGATAGACAGATTTAACCGCTACCAAAACGAAGTAGGGACGCAACGTAGCGAACCGGCATTGGATCAGAACCGTTCGATTGATCCAGAAGGCCGATATGTCCTGTTTGTCGGGATATGTACACATTTGGGGTGCGTTCCCATCGGTGATGGCGCGGGAGATTTTAACGGTTGGTTCTGTCCGTGTCATGCCGCGCACTTTGATACATCTGGGCGAACACGTAAGGGCCCAGCCCCTTATAACTTATATATCCCTCGCTATGAGTGGGACGGGGAAACCATAGTGACATTGTTTGATGCGACACGGGAGCGTCCAATGAGCGATGACCAATTAGAAAGTGTGATTTACGGCAAACCGCTTGAGGATTGAGTTGCCCAAAGCAGCCTTTCATTTGGAAATGGCGAACGGCGGCTTCGTCCCATGCAGCTGTTCGCCCGAGATGCGG
>DQCL01000038.1 GCA_003533975.1 Octadecabacter sp.
CCCAGAACCGAGACGCGGTGCCGTTCGCGACAGCAGATCATCCACTGCCGTGAACTGGCGCGCGCCACATTGATCGGCGATCACATCGCGCAATGCCGAGGCGATGACGCCCGTATTGAGCGGCCAGTCTGGATGTAGCGTCAGTTGATCCGCGAGAAGATCGGCTTTGCTCGGGCCTGCTTTGACGGTGATCTGGCGCGCACGGCGATCCATGGACTCGATCCCGACAGTTGCGGGTGGGCCATCGAACACCGGAACCGTCGCCTTTTTTCCGCCCCGCAGTTTCGTCTCCTGTTCAGGATAGGTGTAGCTGCGGGCGAAGGATCGCTTGGCGGGTTCAACGGGACCCGCCGCTTCGAGCCCGGCAAGAGCATCGAGATCGTCGATCAGATCATCTTCCTCCTTGCTGACACTCTCAAAAACAGCCCATTGCGCAGGTTTGACCTCGCGCCCGTGGAACATCCCCAGATCAAACAGCATGTCCTGTCGTTCCGCAGGCAAGTCCGAAGCTGCCAACATCGCGCGCAACGCATTTGCGTCCTCGTCTTCTTCGATTTCTTTATCCGCAGCATCTTGGCCAAACACCGGCCATGGACCGTCCGGTCGAATGCCAACAAGCCAGTCACGCAGATCTTCGGTCGAGACACAATCGACGCGATTGTAATCCTCTATTTCGTCAAGGATCTTCTGCTCGCCCGTTTCCAACCATTTTTCGTAGGCAACGACGGACCCACCGGCGGTCTTGACCTCACCGTCGCGAACCAGATCATAAAAAGCTTCCATCGATTTGATGGAATAGTTGGTCTCCGAGCCGATCAGCCCGCCGCGAACCACCGCAAAGAGATCGACAAATCGCTGTTCACGCAGCAACCGATCCAGAAAGGCTTCACCGATGCCGTATTTTACGGTCAGGCGTCGCAGAGCGGTGATCTCATATGGGGCGTAATGGTAGATACGAGCTTCAGGGAATTGCGTCAGCCGCTTGCGAAAGAAATCGAACAGATCAATGACCGCCTGTTTTTCGGCTGCGTGGTCGTGCGCCCAGAATTTCACAAACCCGATATCTTTCGCCCAGACTCCATGCAGATACTCCAGGCCGTCCTCATAGTGTGGATCGCCTTCGATATCATAAAACAAATCACCCGGTTGCAGTTCGGGCAACAGGTGAAACCCTTTGCCGGGTTCTGGCTGGCGCAGAACAAAATCCGGCTTCCCGGTTTTGCGGGCATGTTGCAGGCGTGCCTGTGTCACCAACCGCTGAAGTGTGGGCTCGGCCATGCCACGCACAGGATGGTGCAGAGTGGATAGAGCCTCCAGTGTATGAACGCCCGCGACTTCCAGCTTTTTCACCTGAGTGCGGCTGACATTTGCCACATTGAACAGGCTGTCCTCTTCCTGCCAAACCGATTTGCAATGATCCTCCCAACGACAAAGACCGCAAGATGCGCAAGGCGTGGGTCGCGTTTCTGTCGGATCGGCCACAAAGGCTTCTAGCCGGGCGCGCGCCTGTCGGGCATAGGCTGAATAATCGGACAGCCGAAGTGTCGCGCGTTCGCCGTTTCCCAGTTCGATATGCGCAAACTCAGGGCTGGTCTCCTGCATTTCAGCGAGAAGATCGGAATAAAGCACAAGTTGCAGAACATGGCTGGGGTGTGGTTTGCGCTTGAGTTTGGTATCGGTCACCTCATAGCTGAATGCTCCGAGCTTCGAGGGTGTCTCGACACGCTCCAGAAAATCCGACCAGCCGCCCCAATTACCGGACAGGAAGGCTCCCTGAAACACCACATCAGGACCTTCGGCCAAAACTCCGCGAGTTCGCGTGGCGTTTGCAGCCAGATCGTTACTCTCGATCTCGACCACCCGGCCTCCGTCTGCCTTGAGCTTTTCCAGATGCGCCGCCTCATGGGCATCACCCTGTTTTTGCAACAGGGCGGCATCTTCGCTGTCAGCCCTTGGATCCGGCCCTCTGCCCTTCAATTTCATGAGATCAAGCGTCGTCGCATGCGCGCAGCCCATGAAACGCATGAGGTCTGATGCTGACAATAAAATGCCGCCCTCAAAATTCCTCATCGCGCCCTCCCATAGCTGCGTCACTCAATTCCCGCAAGAATCATCCTGGCAGGCCGCAAGATCAATCATAGCCTGCAAGGGTGTCAAATTCTGACGCAGATAAGGTTATTCTTTGGCAGCGTGTAACTGTCGGCGTCCCCATCCGACGAAGGTGGCGAGGTTCACCCGTAGCTTTCCATCTGACGCCCTGCCGACCATTTTTTTCCTCATTCGCGACATTATTGAACCCGATACAGTTCGGGCAAACAATAATCCGCAAAGAAAGAGCTAAAGCATGAGCAGGAAAGATTCTCATTCGAAATGGAAGTATTTGGCTATTGGAACTTCTATCGCTGTTGTGGTCGGAGCGACAGGATCTATCGCTCAGGAGTTTACCTGTGTTTTAACTGAAAAGCAGGCATACCAGTATGACGACACATTGCGTGTTATAGGTCCAGTTGGATACTTTAGTTACCGCTCGGACAACGACGGCCTGCTGACAGAGAATCAACTCCAATGCGGATTCTCAAAAAAGGACATAGTTTGCGTGGACGCCGCTCATCACTACAGCATCAAGAACCTAGGCGAGTACACCACGCTAACAACTACAACATTCTTGGCAAATATTCGTGATACCGTTCCGGATTTCCCTTTCCAAAATGCAGGGGTTGTCATGGAGCACCCGGTCAGATGCGCGAAAGAATCGTAACAGGCTCATTAAAGGGCAAACAGCAACCCAGCAACAGACCTTAGACTCAAGTTCCAAGTGC
>DQCL01000238.1 GCA_003533975.1 Octadecabacter sp.
ACTCAGGCTGGACGGCATGGCAGAAGCCTTTGCCGAGATGCAAACGCAGGATGGAACCGCCGACCTGACCCATGCTGAATGGCTGGGCCTGCTGATCGACCGCGAAGCCACCAATCGTGAGACCAAACGCTTTGAGAGCCGGATGCGCACCGCGCGTCTGCGCCATGTTGGGGCCGCCCCCGAAGACGTGGATTACAAGACCCGGCGGGGCCTCGATAAATCACTGTTCCAAAACCTGATGACCGGCAAATGGATACGCGACAAACGCAACCTCATGATCACCGGCCCCTGCGGTGTGGGTAAAACCTGGCTCGCCTGCGCGCTCGCTCAAACGGCCTGCCGCGAGGGTGTCACCGTGCTCTACAAACGCACCACCCGCCTCTTTGATGAATTGGAACTGGCTCATGGCGATGGTCGTTTCCCGCGTGTCTTCAAGGCGCTGACAAAGACCCAGTTGCTGATCCTGGACGACTGGGGGCCAGATCGGCTGAATGCCAGCCAGAGGCGCGACCTCATGGAGATTGTCGAAGACAGATACGGCAACGGTTCAACACTAATAACCAGCCAGTTGCCGCTCTCGACTTGGCACGAAGTCATCGGTGAACCGACCTTCGCAGACGCCATCCTCGACCGGCTGGTTCACAACGCATACCGCCTCGAACTCGACGGGCAATCGTTCCGAAAGAAAGACGCTCAAGCAGGTGACGAAACCAACCGTACCTGATACCAAAACCAAAGTGCCTCACGGCAACGCGTCAAAGGTGGGCGGATAGCCCGGTACAGATGGGCGGATGTTGTCGGAACAAGTGGGCGGATACTCCGGAATACGCAGTTTACGATAGAGGTCAATCGAACTTGCCAAACTTTTTCGCTTGGCTGTTGTAGTTTTCGGCTCGGTGCCGCGATCAACTTCCAGTGCGAAAGCCCTAAAACTGCCGCCATAGTCGAGAGCAAAAAGCTGATCCGGGATCAATTTGCCCCGACCAATGGGCATGGCCAGCGGCGCATCTTTGATAGCGAGGATTTCATGTGCCGGGATATAGCGAACTCCGTCGCGGGCGGCGGCAATGTCGATGGAACTGGTAACGCAGGACGTCATATATCCATGCCACCAATGGCCGGTCGGACGGATAGCTGGTTCGGCGATGTCGAGATCAAACAAATGATCTTTGGCTTTCGTTGTCAGATCGTAGACATAAGGGTTAAAATCCGCGTGTTCGGCGGCGCGTTGTTGACGCGGTAACATCAGGAAACCCGCCGCCCGGAGTTTCTGCATTTGCCGCAACGCCGTGTCCTTGCAGCGGTGCGTGTCACGTGTTTTTTCATAGAGATAACGAGAGGATTGCGGGCCGTGCCGCTCAATATGTTGCAACCACCGAATCTCGCGAATCGCCGGGCGCACGCACTTTTGTGGCGCTATTTGGTGGAAAGTTGATCTACCCAGGCTATCGGTCTGCTTCATGCAGAAAATTTAGCAAAATTCAGAGTTTCGGTGAAGGTTTTTGCGGATCAACAGCGTCGTTTTCTTCAGGTGGTTCCGGCGGCGTCTTATCTGATGTTCCGGGGTCTTCTACCTTGGTCAGCCATGGTTCCGCATAGGCATTGCGACTGTGTTCCCGGATTGCATCAATCTCGTCTTTTGTGGCGCGTTCCAGTTTTTCCATGACGAAGAATGGAAAGCTGATCGGCACGGCGCGGTCGGTCAATCCACGCACAAAGGTGGCAAAGGTACCTTTGGGCTGGCGCTGTATCAGATCGGCATCGCACGACAATTGCCCCGCCAGCGCGCGGGCATCGCGCGCTGAGACGCCACCTGCGAGTTTGATCGACGTGTTGGCTTCAAACGCTTCCTGCAACCCGTTGCTGAGCTGGCCCAGATACTGGTGCGCCATGATCATGCCGACGCGGTATTTGCGCGCCTGACTGAGGATGATGCCAATGTTCTGGTCGAAGTAATCCTGCGCCTCGTCGATATAGACCATTGCGGGCAGGCGATCCTGGGCAGGCAACGTGGCGCGTTCCTGAGCAGCTTGGGCAATCAGGGCAATAAAAAAGCGGCCAAAGATTTCGGTACCCTGTTCCTTCAGCAGCGACTTTGAGGTGTTGATCAGGATCAGCTTGCCTGCGTTGAGTTCGGTGAACATGTCGAACTTGGATTGTGGGTTGGTGAACATCCGTTCGAATGTCTGGTTTTCCAGAACACCGTAGAGGCGGCGCAGCACCTGGGTTTTTGTGTTGGTGAACTCTTTGCCGTCAAACTCGGTCTCAAAGAATCGGCGCGGGGTACCCTCCAGCTTGGCAATGTGATCGCGGTATTTTTCCGCCCCACCGGGTTCCATCAACTCGCGCAACGTGTGGATCGTCGCATCCGGGATATGGAACATCAGACGCGTGACATAGCGAAAGACAACTGATTGCTTGGCGGTCATGCCCGCAGACAGCAACGACCCCAGAACAAAGTCATAGAGCTCGATGATGGAATTGGTCAGGCGCTCGCGTTCCAGCGGGTTGTAGCTTTGTAGCCGGTTCTGGCCAACAGAGAACAGGTTGAGGCTGACGGGGAACGCGATGTCCTCGGGATCAATCAGCACGATTTTCTCGGGCGGCAGGGTTCGAGCCTTGAGGATCGTGTTGATCAAATCTCCCTGGCTGTCGATGATCACAACCGATTTATCGCCATGCGCCACATCTTCAAGATCCTTGGCGATGAAGTATTGAAGCGTCTGGGTTTTGCCGTGACCGGACCCGGCCACAATGTGCATGTGTTCAAACCGGCTGCTTTCCGGGATCTCAAACGGGGTGCGGAGTTGGAACAATTCTTTCAGGCGTGTGCCTGCCAGATAGGTGGCCACCACATCATCGCCCCTGTAGTCATTGGGGAAGATCGGTTGCGTGCGGTGGGTCCGGCTGAGATTGGCATCAATCCGTTCCCTCAGGCGCTTGAAGTGATTGTAGTCATTGTCCGCAAAGAAAGGCGCGATGACGTTCTGCACCGCCTGTCCCAGGGGATGCACAAACTGAGTAACATCAACCAGCACATCACCCTCAATGGGTGGTACGGCCTGGGCGATCGTGGCCAGACTGTCCGAGATAACATCCAGTGCGGCCAGTACCATAACCGGGTCGCTACGGGCCTGACCGGACCGTGCCAGCATATCGCGATACCGCGCGCCCTCAATGGTATTACAAAGCGCTGGCATCGGCGGAATTTCGGGGCTCAGGCCCTCGTCGCCGAGCACGGCGCGCCCAATCCCCAACAGCTGGATCCTGAGGGGCTCAGGCGTGTCTGGCGGCCAATGATGCGACAGGGCGGCATCGATCTCATCATCGCTCAGACGAACCTGTCCGCTCAGCGCATGATTGTAGAGCGTCTCGGTTTCTTCTCGGGCCAGACGTTCTAGTCGGCGCGGGCTTTCCTTGTAGAGCCGATAGAACACATAGCTGGGAATCCCGACGAGCAGGATCGGTGTCACAATGAAAGCCAGTGCAACAATCACCGCCAGACCGATCATCAGCCAAATGATGTCTTCGCCATCAGTGGAATTTCGAATGCCCATCAGAATTCGATTACGGTGCGCGTGCCGGTTTCGGCATTGTCGTCAAGCCAGGCTTTCATCTGAGCCATCACCGCCAGAAGGTCTTCTTCATAGATCTTGGATTTGGACGGCGTGGCGCAGAGAAAGCGATCAACCTGGCCATCCATCAGATGTTCGACGCGCAGCTCAAACTTCTCATCGCGCGCATCATTTTTTGCATCCGCCGGACGACGATCCACCAGTTTGGTTTTCAGCAAACCACGTTGCCGAATGATCTGCTTTTCCTCATGGGTAAAGGCGACCATCAAATGAACTTCGTGATAGGTTTTCTTGAAGAGTAATCCTTTTCGAATGGTCTCATGAGAGATGGAAACACGCATGTGGTTTCAGTCCCGAAGGGATTTGGCGTCTTCGGAGAAGACGACATAAATATCATCCGTAAAAGCGGATGAAGTCATGGTTTCAAAACGGCGTTTCATGCGATGGTATGTTCTCAAATGTTCAGCAGTGTTTCCACACACGTGATACCCATAGAGGTTGGGGGTGCCCTATGGGGGGCAGCTCAGGTTTCCTTGGGTGCAACAGGGAGTTTTCTTGCAGGCGGTGCGGCCAAAGAATCGACGTGCTCTTTGGCGGAAAGCAAAGTGTCGAATTGAATGCCTTTGTACAGAAACTTTCCCTTTTCGTTTCTGATTGTCTTGCCTTTGTAAATGGTACTCTGGTCGGCTAGTTGCTCTGGTTCGAGATTTCCGACCATTCGCCCTTGCGGTGACGTTTTGTCAGCCTGATTGGCAAACGAACTCTTGGGTTCTTGTGCACTTTCTTTCTGCACAACTGCCGCGAAAGTCTGTGGCGCGGCGTTTTGCAGCTTCAGGCCCTGCTTGGAGACCTCGAGCTGATCACGGGCGGTCTTCAACATCTGCTGGGTGTATTCTGCTGTATCAACGGTGGCCCGGCCCATCTGTACAAACGCGATCAGGATAAATCCTGTTATGCCAATCCCAATGCCCGGAACCATCGCAAGCAGCCCAGCACCGCCCCCACCATATTTAGATGCGCCGACGGCACTGACCAGCGCCACGAGTACTCCGACGACCACCACCGACCATGCTATGAATGCCAAGAAGGAAAAAAGTGACCTGGCGGCTTCGTATGAACGCATAATGTAAATCCTCCATCCAATACAAGAAAGCTGCAACCTATCGTTGCAGCTTGTCAATGTTTTGCTGATCAGGCCCTGTCGTCCAATAGTTCCGGGTCGTTGCCCGAAAGGATGATTTCAGCCAGCATCAACGCTTCAAAAAGAACGATGTTGCGCGGCTCGTTGTCGTAGAAACGCCGCTTCTTGGGGAGCCAAGCGGACATCTCTGGATAGCGATCAGACAGGGCTTTGGCCTCGTCATACTTGTTGGAGCGTTCGGGTTTGCGCTCAGCCGATACATCCAACAGATAATTCTGCGCGGCGGTTCTCGCTAAAGCGGCATTGAGCTCCAGAGTCTTGCCGTCTTTGCGGGACCGTGGTCCTGGCTTCTCTGTGACCATGATGTCCGGGTGCAGTTCATTGATCCATTTCTGAGCTTCTCCGGCAGCCGTGATCGGTGACTTAGCGGCCTTCTCGGACACCCGCCAATCCGAAAGGTGCTTGCCGATAAAGAACACATAGCCAACCCGCCCGGTGGCTGCGGCAATTGCCAACAGCCTACGTGCCATGATCAGGGTGTTTGACTTCTAACGAACGCTTGAGCCGCTTTAGAGAATGCTCGCGGTTTAGCGTTCCCGCATACTGACGGAAATTATCCGGCAGGTTGGCAAGACGTTTGTGCAGCGCGGTTTGTGCCTCTTTCACCAGCTCAGAAAACAGGCTTTCAAACGAACGGCCATAGATCAATGACAGCGCGATAATTTCTTCCAGTCTTGGCAGGTTCCGGCCCCGCTCAAGGTCAGACACCGCCGATTGATGTACGTCCAACAGATGCGCGATATCGCGCTGAGTATAGCCCGCTTTCCGCCTGGCAAGGCGCAGATCAAGGGCAAATTGTGTGGTCATATGAATTGATGGTTATGTTGCTAATACACGCCCAGTTTAGACCTGTTGCTAACCAGCCTCTAGTAGGCGCAATATGCCCAGCTTGGATAATTTCACACGTTGAAATCACAAAACCACCAACCCGGTATGGACATGCTT
>DQCL01000201.1:0-2650 GCA_003533975.1 Octadecabacter sp.
CTATCTCAGTTTCATCAGTTCTTCCCTGAAGGCTTCTGTTGGTGTGCGCCAGCCGAGGCACTTTCTGGGGGTGCCGTTCAAGCGGTCACAAATCGACTTCATATCTCGATTTGAGAGCGCGGCCAGGTGCGCGTCCCTTGGCAAATACCTCCGAGCCCGCTTGTTTAGATTTTCAACAGAACCCTTTTGCCACGGGGCTTGCGGATCACAGAACCAAGCCTCCGATCCCAGGCTTCAGCTTGCGCCAGTTCTTAAACTCAATCCCACGATCAAAGGTGATCGATTTGCGGGCCGGTTGGGGTAGGGGCTCCATCACGCCCATCAAGCGGTTCATCAGATGCGTTGTGCTACGATCATTGTTGCGGAACAGGACGGCAAAGCGGGTTTTACGTTCGACCAGTGAGGCGACGTTCATCTTGCCCTGAGCGCGTTCGAAGATCATCAAATCGCCCTCCCATTCACCAAAGGTCTCGCGGGTATCAACGTAATTGGGCCGTTCATGGATGGACCGATCCGGTGGAAATACAAGGCCACGGGGCCTGCGAGAGTGATGTGGTCGCCGTTTTTTGCGTCGGTTGGGGAGGTAGCGAGCAAGTTCTCTGGACTGGCCATCGGGGCCGTAAATGTAGGCGTAGATCGTCTCGTGACTCACGCGAGTTGTTTGGCCTTCAAACTGCAAGCGCCCCGCAATCTGTTCTGGCGACCAGCCTTCTTTGAGCTGTTTGATCACCGCATTGCGCAGACTGACGAGGCGCACCAGTTTCCGACGTCGTGCGCGTCTCTGGGTTGCTGCGCTTTGGGCAACCACGCCGTAGTACCCATTCAGTTCCGGCAGTTCATAATCGGTGTAGCCGTTGCGCTGCATCTCGCGATAGACCGTCGAAACATGCCTGCCAATCTCAGCCGCGATCCTGTCCACAGACATCTTCGCGTTCAACATATCTTCGATTGTGCGTCTTTCACGCAAATCTAGCTCAGTGTGGGCCATCTTTCATTCTCCTTGTTTTCCAGCAAGTAGGGGATTTGTCGCAACCCAGTATAGAATGTGCCCAAATTTATTCCAGTATTCTTATAATCAGTATTATGTAAAATATCTATTAGACTTTAAATTCAAATAGATACCACCCACGGCTCACACCAATATCCTGAAATTGACTAAAAGTTCAAAAAACCTTCGCGCAACGCATAAACAGTGATACCCATGAGGCATGTCAGAGCTCGTCGCATACCTGGATTCCTTAACCAACGCCCAAACTGTCGAGGCGCTCTGGGTGTTGCATTCAAACAGAATGGCCTCTTACGGTTTTGATCGCATCATCTACGGTTTTACGCGTTATCGCAGCGGCCGCTCGCTTGGTGATCCACAAGACTGGGTCCTGCTCACCAACCACGGTGACAGCTATATGGAAGAATTCCTTGGTAAAGGTCAGCTCTATCACGCCCCAATGATCCGCTGGGCTCTCGCCAATACGGGCGCGTGTTCTTGGAACTGGATGAAACAGGCCGACCTCAGCCCGGCTGAACAAGACGTTATGGCCTTTAATGTCGTCCAAAAGGTCACCGCGGGCTATACAGTTAGCTTTCCCAGCGTCACCGAACGCAGCAAGGGCGCGACAGCCCTGACTGCAAAACCCGGAATGTCCCAAGATGACGTTGATGAAATCTGGGCCAAGCATGGTGATGAAATCGCTATGTTAAACAATGTGATGCACCTGAAAATCCAAACCCTACCCTATTCCCAACGTCAGCTGACAAAGCGCCAGCGCGAGGTTCTTCAATGGGTTGGCGACGGTAAAACAACGCAAGACATCGCTATTTTGCTTGATCTAACAGCAGCAACAATCGAAAAGCACCTTCGACTAGCGCGCGAAACCTTGGATGTTGAAACAACAGCGCAAGCCGTTCTAAAGGCTGCGTTTTATAACCAGATGTTCGTTGTCGAATCCGAAGCAGCCTGACGCCAGTTTGGCGATTTTGCGCAGTTTCCCCTTTATTTCCCTGAAATACGCATAGGTAAGGAATCCCGTACTGTCGCTCCCCTAACGTAAATGCAACGCTAAGGTGTTCCGTGAGTGGTGGCCTTAGGCCTGGGAACGGTGGCTCCGACCCCTTGAGATTTCAAGGCTAGCTCAGCCACACTGGGAAACCGGACGCTGGTCCGTTTGGGCTAAGCCCAGATTGGCCAGCACCCTAGTAATGGTGTGTTGTTTTAGTAATAGTATGTTGTTTTTCTTATCTTTGTAATGCACGTCATGGCGGCCTTGCGATCTTTTCATCGCAGGGCCGCTCTAACGTAAAAGACCGCCCATAAAAGAGCGGCCTTTCAAGTGGTTAAAGTCAAATCTAAAGTTCTGACTTAGCCGTTCATCTTGGCAACTTCAGCTGCGAAGTCTTCTTTCTCGACTTCGATGCCTTCGCCAACTTCCAAACGTGCAAACCCTGTGATCACAGCGCCTGCTTCAGATGCCGCCTGCCCGACTGTCAGGTCTGGGTTAACAACAAACGTTTGGTTCAGAAGTGTTGCTTCAGCAACGAACTTCTTCATGCGACCAACGATCATCTTTTCAATCACAGCTTCTGGCTTGCCAGATTCACGTGCGATATCCATCTGGACCTGCTTTTCCTTTTCAACGATGGACGCATCCATGTC
>DQCL01000201.1:2718-4712 GCA_003533975.1 Octadecabacter sp.
GCCGCAGCGTTGTGAACGTAGGACACAACTGTGTCACCGCCCAGAACCGCCATACGACGCACGGACATGTTCTCACCGATGATTGCAACAGCGTCTGTTACAGTCTGCTCAACGGACTTGCCGTCCATGTCAGCAGCTTTCAACGCGTCAACATCGTCAACGGACAATGCAGTGTCGGCGATACCGGCAACCATTTTCTGGAAATCAGCGTTTTTGCCAACGAAATCCGTTTCGGAGTTCACTTCAACCGCGATGCCCTTGCCGTCTTTGACAGCAACAGCCACGAGGCCTTCAGCAGCCGTACGGCCGGATTTCTTAGCAGCCTTTGCAAGGCCCTTGGTGCGCAGCCAATCGACCGCTGCATCCATGTCGCCGTTTGTTTCAGTCAACGCTTTCTTAGCGTCCATCATGCCTGCGCCTGTGGAGTCGCGCAGTTCTTTTACCAATGCAGCTGTAATCGCCATCTTTGGTCTCCTTTGGAATGTGAGTGAAGTGGGTGCGAGGCTATCCCCGCACCCAAATTCGTGTCGCGTTTGCGGCCTTATTCGGCAGCAGGTGCTTCAGCGTCTGCCGCAGCGATTTCTTCCTCAACGGAGGCTTCCATCTCACCGATGTCGATGCCAGCGGCACCCATCTGTGTTGTCATGCCGTCCAGAGCCGCGCGTGCTGCAAGGTCTGTGTACAGTGCAATCGCGCGGGCCGCGTCATCGTTGCCCGGGATGATGTAGTCGATGCCAGCTGGGGAACAGTTGGTGTCAACAACAGCCACAACTGGGATGCCCAGCTTGTTGGCTTCTGCGATGGCCAGATCTTCTTTGTTGACGTCGATGACGAACAACAGATCAGGAACGCCACCCATTTCGCGGATACCGCCCAAGGATGCTTCAAGTTTGCCCTGCTCACGCTCCATGCCAAGACGTTCTTTCTTGGTGAGGCCTTCAAAGCCACGCTCAGCGGCTTCGTCGATGTTCTTGAGGCGCTGGATAGACTTGGAAACAGTCTGCCAGTTGGTGAGTGTGCCACCCAACCAACGGTGGTTCATGTAGAACTGAGCGGACTTTTCAGCCGCGTCTTTGATAGGTGCTTGCGCCTGACGCTTAGTACCAACGAACAGTACACGGCCGCCCTTAGCGACAGTTTTCTGAACGATATCAAGTGCCGCGTCCAACATTGGAAGCGTCTGTGTAAGGTCCATGATGTGGATGCCGTTGCGCTGGCCGTAGATGAATTCTTGCATCTTCGGGTTCCACCGCTGTTTTTGGTGGCCGAAGTGTACGCCTGCTTCAAGCAGTTGGCGCATGGTAAACTCTGGAAGAGCCATGGTCGTTTCCTTTCCGGTTTCATTAGCCTTGGACGGGGGTATCAACCTTGTCGTGTTTCTTGCGAAAACACTGGGTCAACCGGTGGATGGATCAGGATTTCTCCCCGATACACCCGCCCCCGTCTGGGGATTTCGTGTGCGCGATATAGAACGGGCCGAGGGATCGCGCAACCCCTGCCCTGCATATGTTTTAGCTTAAAGGAAAACGCGCTCAACAACCCAATAAGCACCGATCAGAGCAATCCCGATGCTGGCAGGCATCGCGACCATGTGGCGGTAGGTTTCGAACCGCTCAACAGCACAAGACGCCGCACATAGGCCGGACAAAGCCGCGACCATGAACATCAATGGCAAGTACGCCTCAACCGCATCCGGCCCCATTGCGGAAACAGGAATAATGGCCAAAGGCACGACCAGCACTGCAATCGCCATATAAACCCATGCCGCAGTTTTGTTGGTCTTGCCGTCCTCAGAAAGACGGATCGCAGAAACCACGATGATAAAGGCAACCGCGATACACAACAGCTGGCCCAATTCGACACCAACGTTAAAACCCAACAACGCGGGCAGAACGGCGCCGTCCGGCAGGCCATAGGCCGTCAGAACCGACGCAAAGCCAAGCCCGTGCAGCAAACCGAACCCGAAAATGATCGCAGGCCGCCACGGATGTAGC
>DQCL01000349.1:0-1481 GCA_003533975.1 Octadecabacter sp.
ACAAGACCTTCAACACCGGCTTCCAGCTCAACGAATGCGCCGTAGTCAGTGATGTTGGTCACGCGACCAGTGTGCGTTGTGTCCAAAGCGTACTTGGCTGCAACAGCATCCCACGGATCTTCCTGCAGCTGCTTCATGCCGAGGGAGATACGGTGTGTCTCTTTGTTGATCTTGATCACCTGAACCTTGATCGTCTCACCAATTGTGAGGATCTCGGATGGGTGGTTCACACGGCGCCATGCCATGTCAGTCACGTGGAGCAAGCCGTCTACGCCGCCAAGGTCAACGAACGCACCGTATTCAGTGATGTTCTTAACCACGCCGTCAACTTCCTGACCTTCAGTCAGGTTGCCGATGACTTCAGCACGCTGTTCCGCACGGGACTCTTCGAGGATCGCACGGCGCGAAACCACGATGTTGCCACGACGGCGATCCATCTTGAGGATCTGGAACGGCTGCTTGAGACCCATCAACGGGCCAGCGTCGCGCACAGGGCGCACGTCAACTTGGGAACCTGGCAAGAACGCAACAGCGCCGCCCAGATCAACAGTAAAGCCACCTTTAACGCGACCAAAGATTGCGCCATCGACGCGCAACTCATCAGCGTATGCTTTTTCAAGACGGTCCCAAGCTTCCTCACGGCGCGCCATCTCACGAGAGATAACAGCTTCGCCACGGGCGTTTTCGGAAGAGCGAAGGAACACTTCGACTTCGTCGCCTACGGATACTTCGGGTGCTTCGCCTGGTTCTGCGAATTCTTTGATATCTACGCGGCCTTCCATCTTGTAGCCTACGTCGATGATGGCTTGTCCCGCTTCGATTGCGATGACTTTGCCTTTTACGACACTACCTTCTTGAGGTGTGTCGATTTCGAAGCTTTCGTTCAAGAGTGCTTCAAACTCGTCCATTGATACGTTCTGAGCCATGTGGCGTCTATTTCCTAGGTCGGTGTTGGCCGTACGCGTAACGGGTGCGCCGGACTTGGTTTGCGTTGATCAGGCACCGTTTCGAAAAACAAAGAGGGCCGGAAAAACCGACCCTGCCCTGTTGTGCATTCTAACGACGCTTCAACAGGCGCGCGTATAGGGTGGAATCGTGTTGTTTGCAAGGATTGAGAGTAATATCTAATCGTTGCCTTCCGAAATGTGCGAAGCTTCCAAGATATCCTGATGCTCTTGAATATAATATGGCCCGAGACCCTTAAAAACATTTGCCCAATCATAGTATGGACTACAGTGCTATTCTGGTCAGCCCAGATGGAGAGGCTTACGTCGCTTTCATTGACCACCTGCTATATTCGGCTGAGCAAATGCTAGAGGTGAGTGAAGGTTGGGAACCCACGTTCCTCGAACAATTCGCGCCACACACAGACTACGTATGCTCGCCAATCGGCCCGACCGGTGACACAGAGGCGACCAGCACTAATCAATGCCCTGCGACGTCAACCTGTGGCTAGTCGTTAGTCGTCGTCATACCCAAGC
>DQCL01000349.1:1547-1972 GCA_003533975.1 Octadecabacter sp.
CGCGCAGCCCATTGTTTTTCCATAAAGAAACGTTCTTTGCGCAAGTTATCCTGCATGTCTTCAAAACGTTCCACGATGGCATCAACGCGCTGCTTGAACTGCGTACCGGTGAGGTAATCATAGATCATCTCCATCTTGCTCTCTTGGCCCATCGCGCGCCCCTTTGCGCCCGCAACGTCGATCAACCCCTGGCGCAAAGACATCGCCAGCGGCACGGCGTAACGCGGCGCACAAACCCAGATGCCGTCCACGATTCCGAAGCTATCAACACCGTCCGGTAGCGCGACCGAAGTAATCACCGCGACTTCGCATCCAGATGCACGCTGATCATCGCGCAGTTTCGCCAGCCAACCCGCGGTCCAGTTCTTCGTGCGTTTGCTTTCCCACAATATCCGTCCCGCAACTGCGCCGTTCAACATCACATC
>DQCL01000349.1:2020-2933 GCA_003533975.1 Octadecabacter sp.
GTCTCTTCCAGCACCATCTCAGCCGCTTCGCCTTGGGTCTGCATAGATCCCTGCTCAGACTTTTGCTTCAACGCTTCGATCTGCTTCTTCATCCCGTCGATCATCTGGGCTTGCTCTGCAACCTTCAGCGCGGCCTTTTCTTCTGCATCTTTGGCCAGTTTCTCTGCCAAAGCGTCCCGCTCAGCTGCGATCATCTTTTGCACCGTCAGCTCAAGCTCGGCTTCTTTGTCTTTCAACTCCAGCTCACGTTTCATCGCTCCGGCTTGCACCGCTTGTGCTTCACGTAATTTAACATCCTGTTCCTTTACGCGTTCCTGCAAGGCAACCTGATCCGCGGCGGCCTCAACTCTGCCCGCTTCTTTGGCTTGCGCAGTCGCCACTTGGATCGCTTTGGACGCTTGCGCCTCACGCTTGGCCAGTTCGTCGTTGAACGAAGATCGAAGGTCCGCGAGCATCGGGCCGGCCAATTGCTCAGTCAGCTCAATTTCGTTGGAACATTTGGGGCATTGGATTTTCAGGTCGGACATCAGAGTGCTCTCACGGTTGGGTCACACAGCCCTATCACACATTATTCAGGCTTTGCATCTGGCACGTCAACAGGGCCACCGTGTTCGGCCCACGTGCTGAACCCCTCGCGCAAATGCGCGGCCTCGAACCCCATGTCTTGCAAAGTTGCGACCGTCAGCGCCGAGCGCCAGCCAGACGCACAATGGAACACATATCGCTTATCCTGCCCGAATACCGGCTTGTAATAAGGGCTGTCTGGGTCAACCCAGAATTCGACCATGCCACGGGGCGCATGAACGCTGCCCGGAATGAAACCGCGCCCGCGTTCGCGCACATCGCGAATATCAACGATCACCACATTTGGGTCATCAATCAAGGCGATTAAGTCTGCTGTTTCAATCTCTTG
>DQCL01000349.1:3084-6687 GCA_003533975.1 Octadecabacter sp.
TTCGCTGCCGCCGATTGGTCCCCGCGTCCGGCGATGTTCAGCTATGATGCAACCTTTGAAAATTGCAAAGCCAACCCCGATACTGGAAACCTAGCGGCGTCTTGCGAAGGCGAGATTACAGGCGCCTATGTCCTGAAACGCGCTGTCGCATGGGCTGCGTTCAAATGCTTTCCCGAAAGCTTCGCAACCTGCGCACTGCCCTTCGAGGACGAAGGCCTCCCCGCGATAGCCGCACGCATCGCCGTTGATGCCGGATGCGACGCGACCAATGTTCTGGACTTGCCCGAAGACGAACCTCTACCGGCGGACCACTGTATATCGATTGCGTCTGACATCATGATCGACGAAGGCGTCGTGCCCCTAAACACAGATGTTTCATGCGGTATCCACTGGATCGAATGCGGTGACATCACCCTCATCAACGCATCGTTCTGGGCTGATCAAGTCGACAGAATCACGCAAAATGACCCCGAGTTCGCGAACGACCTGCAAACGCGCAATCGCGAAGACTGCGCGCAAGAAGCACGTGAAATTGGCAACAGGGCCGTCCTCAGGGATGGATTAATCTGCGAAGCCGAACGCTCGGCCGCATTATGGTCGGATCTCACCGTCCAAAGCTCACAGGATCAATAATGGGCGAACTTTACCTCGTCCGTCACGGGCAAGCCAATTCAGGTGCCACAACCGAGGCCGACTACGACCGCCTATCAAATCTCGGCCATACCCAAGCGGCCCTTTTGGGGGACTGGATGCGCACCCACGAAGATCCGTTCGATCTGGTCTTGTCCGGCACCATGCGCCGTCACCGCGAAACCGCAGACGGAATGGGCTACCCGCCTGTCCTTTTTGATGAGCGCCTCAATGAAATGGAATACTTCGCATTGGCCCGCGACATGCAGGTCCACCATGACATTGATCCACCCGAGACGACCGAAGACTTCGTCACCCACATGCCGCAAACCCTCGCCGCGTGGGAACAGGCAACCATCAAAGGTGCAGAGCCTTTCACACATTTTGAAGCCCGCATTAATGATGCCTTAGCCGAAGCAGCCAAACCCGGAAAGCGCGTGCTTTGCGTTACATCAGGTGGCGTGATTTCTATGGTTATGCGCGGGGCGCTCGGGTTGGACACACATCAGATGGCACACATCTTGCTGCCCATCTTCAACTCATCCCTGCACAAGTTCCGCATCCGGCCAGAAGGCACATTTCTGTCTGCTTTCAACGCCATTCCGCACCTCGACCCGCCTGAGCTGAGTGACCATCGAACGCATTTCTAGCGCACCTTACGCACGCGCCGCTTGAACAATTTCAATTGCCTGCGCAATCGCCTGCTCTGCCGTCAAATCAGACGTATCCAGCAAAACTGCATCCTCCGCTGGCTTTAACGGCGCAGTCGCGCGTTCGCTGTCGCGCTTGTCGCGTGCTTGCACATCGGCCAGCACCTCGGCGAACCCCAGCCCCATGCCTTTGCCATTCAGCTCATCCAGCCGCCTGCGCGCGCGCTTTTCTGCGCTCGCGGTGACAAACAATTTCACATCCGCAGCTGGGCAAATCACCGTACCAATATCGCGCCCGTCTAGAACGGCCCCATCACTACGCGCTGCAAACTGACGCTGAAACGCAACCAATGCCGCACGCACGTCGGCATCAACAGCCACCTTGCTGGCGGCCTGCGCAACCTCGGGTGTACGCAAATTCTCACCTTCCAGATCAATGGGTTCAAGCGTTTGTGCGGCCTCAAGCGGGTCGGCGCCACGCAGCACTTTTGCACCAACGGCACGGTACAACAGCCCCGTGTCCAAATGTGCAAACCCGAAATGCGCGGCCACTGCTTTGGAAATGGTCCCCTTGCCCGCTGCCGCCGGCCCGTCAATCGCAACTGTAAAACTCACGCTGTTCTCCTCAGATGTACAACCAACACCAACACGCACAGGTAAAGTGACGCAAACTTCGCCATAGTCAAATGATGTGCGGTTTCAATTGCGGCAGGGTCCATAACATCGACAAACAAGAACCTGTAAATCGCTACGTTCTCTGACAGATCAATCACCGCATAAATCGCCGCAAGCCCCGCAATGAAATAGCGGACCCAATTTCCACGCCACCCAAACAGGGCCATCCATAACGCCAGCATAACAATGAAGACGCGGTCTATCCGACTGAGGATCACACCATAGGTCGTGCGTGCCTGTTCGCTGATGGCATTCGCAAACGGCGCGATGCTCTGCGCGTCATAGCCCGTCAGATGGAAATCCGGCGGCCAATGCCAATCCGCGCCGGGCAGCACTGTCAGATAGGTCATCGCGCCCATCAGCAGATAGCTGGCCAACGCGACAACCCCCGTAAACTGACGCCCCAAGCGGATCACTTACTTGAACGTGTGACGCTCGCCCCGAGGTCCGCCATAAGACTTTCGAATATCGGGAACGACGTGGCAATAGGCCCGCCATCGTCCACGGACATCGGCTTATTGGTCGCCAGCCCCATCACGAGGAAGGACATCGCAATGCGGTGGTCCAAACGGCTTTCGGCGGTGATACCACCTGCTACATTCCCAAACCCTAGGCCCGTCACCGTCCACCAATCCGGCCCCTCATCAACCTCAACGCCAGCGGCACGTAGCCCCTTGGCCATTGCGTCAATGCGGTCGCTTTCTTTGACACGCAGCTCTTTAACGCCCTTCATCACGGTTTGCCCTTTGGCAAAGGCCGCAACAACGGACAGAACAGGGTACTCATCAATCATAGACGCTGCCCGTGCGGGTGGAACCTCGATCCCGACCATATCGGGTGAGTATTTCGCCCGCAGATCAGCCACAGGTTCGCCGCCCTCTTCGCGCATATTTTCAAACGTCAGATCCGCGCCCATCTCTTGCAGGGTATAGAACAGCCCTGCGCGGGTCGGGTTCAACCCGATGTTCGGCACCAATACGTCTGACCCTTCGGCCAGCAGTGCCGCACACACAGGAAACGCCGCCGAAGACGGATCACGCGGTACAATAATGGTTTGTGGTTTAAGTTCTGGCTGCCCGACCAGCGTAATCACACGGCCCTCATCGGTATCTTCGACCGAAAGCTCGGCGCCAAAACCAACCAACATCCGTTCGGTATGATCGCGCGTGGCTTCCTTCTCAATCACCACAGTTTCACCCGGAGCATTCAAACCCGCTAGCAACACTGCCGATTTCACCTGTGCGGATGGAACCGGAACAGTATAGCGCACAGGCACAGGGTTCTTCGCGCCAACAATCGTCATTGGCAAACGCCCACCAGCGCGGCCTACAGCCTGTGTCCCAAACAACGCCAACGGATCAGTTACCCGCCCCATCGGGCGCCCGTTAAGGGATGCATCGCCCGTAAACGTTACCGTAATATCGCTCGTCGCCATCGCACCCATGATCAGGCGGACGCCGGTGCCAGAGTTCCCGCAGTCAATAACATTCTCAGGCTCGGCAAAACCACCGACGCCCACACCATGTACGGACCACTCACCTCCACCGTGGTTCACAACTTCAGCGCCAAACGCCTCCATCGCGGATCCTGTATCCAGCACGTCTTGGCCTTCCAGCAATCCGGTGATCTTTGTTTCACCAACAGCCAT
>DQCL01000174.1 GCA_003533975.1 Octadecabacter sp.
GGCGTCCAGTTGATGGCCCATTCGACTTTGCCGGGGACATTGAATTTGTCATTGAAATCAACGGTTCCGGCGAAAGGTTGTTCAGAATAGGTGGTCGCGCCGGACAGTGTTTCATTCAGGTAGTCGGCCAAACCACCTGGGAATTTGAAGGTCGCTTCTTGCGGGGTTTCACCGTCGTTGATCTCGGTCTTCCAGCGGATTTCGACGCCAGAGAAAAGGTAGGCCTTGGAGCGCGCCATTTTGAACAAGCGGGCGGGTTTGAGTTCGAGGCTGCCGAAAATTTCCGGATCAGGATGGAACGTGACAGAGGTGCCGCGGCGGTTCGGGGCTGCGCCGATCTTGGCAAGCGGGGCCTGTGGTACGCCGCGCGAAAATTCCATCATGAACAGTTCTTTGTTCTGGGCGACTTCAACCCGCAAATGATCCGACAAGGCGTTGACCACGGATGAGCCCACACCGTGCAAACCGCCCGATGTCTGGTAGCTGTCGCCACTGAATTTACCGCCCGCGTTCAAGGTGCAAAAGATGACCTCAAGCGCGGATTTTGTGGGAACTTTGGGGTGCATGCCGACAGGAATACCGCGCCCGTTGTCGCGCACGGTGACGTGGCCATTGGCGTGAAGTTCAACTTCGATCCAAGTGGCGTGGCCTGCAACGGCTTCATCCATCGAGTTGTCGACGATCTCGGCAACCATGTGGTGCAGCGCACGGTCATCCTTGCCGCCGATGTACATACCCGGGCGCAGGCGCACGTGTTCCATATCCTCAAGCACTTCAATGCTAGAGGCGTCGTAGTCGGAAGGCGTTTGCCCGCTCAGAAGATCGTTGGCCATGTGCTGCTCTTTTGGTTTTGGTTTGCGAGAGTATGCCACGCGGCCGCGGGAGGGGGAAGTGTGGTTGCGATGATCTGGATAAGGTTTAGCGTAGTGGCCAAAGGAGAACGCGATGGGCTTGGCGACATTTGATTTGGCTGCGTTTGAAGACGCATCAGGCGAGGCCCGTGTTAAGGCGGCACAGGACTTGGACCGTATTTGCTGTGAAACAGGGTTTCTTGTGCTGACGGGGCACGGCGTCCCAGTGCAGACAATTGAGGGTGTTTGGGACGCGGTAAACGGGTTTTTCGCGCAGACTCCCCTTGAAAAGGCAACGGTCGCCCCCCCGTTTGAGGGCGCGCCCTATGGCTGGATCGGGCCCTTGAAAGAAGCGCTTGCCGCATCCAAAGGGGTCGAGACGCCACCGGATCTTAAGGAGAGCTTCAATGGCGGCCCGCTGGTCGTTCCTGTTGATGCCAGCCAAGACGCAATGGAATTTTGTTACCAACCGACGCCTTATCCAAACTTGATCGGGTTTCGGGCTGCGTGGGATGCGTATTACACGGAGCTTGAGGAATTGGCTGCGCGGATCATGGTCGCGTTTGCTGCGGCGTTGAAGTTGCCGGAGGATTTCTTTGCGCCGTTCATTGATCACCCGATCTCAGCATTGCGGGCATTGAACTATCCGGCGACGGGCGCGGTGGCTGAGGCAGACCAGCAACGCGCAGGTGCGCATACGGATTACGGGACGCTGACTATTCTGTTGCCACAGGCAGGCGTCGGTGGCTTGCAGGTGCAACGGGACGGCGAATGGATTGATGTCGCGGCGCCAAAGGATGCCTTTGTGATAAACATCGGTGATCTTATGGCGCGGTGGACCAATGACAAATGGGTCAGCACGCTGCACCGCGTTGTGGCGCGGCCGAACCAGCCGGCACGCAAATCATTGGCGTATTTTCATCAACCGGATTGGGACGCAGAAATTGTGCCATTAGACGGGTCTGGTGGATATGCGCCTGTAAGGTCTGGCCCGTATCTGATGGGTAAATTCCAGAGTACCGGAACCTAATCCTTAGCCCCTAAGCCCATTTTCATGAGGGATTTGCGTAATGGGGCGAGGCCGTACAGTGCCTCAACACCCTTTGCACGTAGGTCACGCAGCAGCGGGTTTTCAGCTTGGGACGCGCGGTTGAGCAGGTCGACGCCTTTCACACGCAGGGTGATGTCGGTGTGACGGGCGCGGTGGTATTTTTTCAGCATGTCTGCGCTGCCCAATGTGTCGGGGCTGGCTTGCGCGAGGTCGAGCAGGCACGCCATATCCGCAAGCGACATGTTGAGACCCTGCGCGCCGATAGGCGGCACAACATGGGCCGCTTCCGCAACCAAGGCCACGCGTTCGGCGCTGAGTGCGTCAGCGATCTGGCTAATGATTGGCCAAACCATGCGACGGCTGGCGAGTGTGAGCGGACCGTAGACGCCTGCGCTGCGTCTGGTCGCTGCTTCGTTGAAGGTATCTTCGGGAAGGGCGGCAAGGCGCTTGGCTTCTGGTCCGTCCTCCATCCAGACAACAGCAGAGCAGGGCTTACCCTCATGATCGGGCAGGGGAACCAGTGTGAATGGCCCGCCTGTGCGGTGGACCTCGGTTGAGACGTTGTCATGGGGGGCGTTATGGGTGACGGCGAATGTTACGGCTTTTTGCCCGAAGCGGTTGGTTTTGGTCGAGATTCCTGCGGCGTGACGCACAGGCGAGCCGCGCCCATCCGCGCCGATGACAAGTTTCGCGCTTATGCGGGTACCGTCTGTCAGGGTGACGCGTGCCTCGTTTGTGCGGGTGAGCATCGAGGCGAACCCAACACCGGTGCGAAATTCGACATTCGGGAGTTCATCCAAGCGGGCAACCATTTCACGACGCAGCAGCCAGTTTGACAGGTTCCAGCCAAAGGGAAGATCGCCAATGTCTGCAGCATCGAAGTCTCGGGTGATGCGGGGGTCAGGTGTTTCGCCACCCGCATCAACGATGCGCATGATCTGTAGGGGTGTCGCGAAAGGCGCAAGGCGTTCCCAAAGACCTGCTGCAATCAGAAAGTTACGTGCAGGCTGAAGGAATGCGGTTGTGCGCAGGTCTGCACCATCGGTCGCTTCATCAGTAATGGGTGGCATCGGATCCGCGATCAGCACCGAAAAACCGGCCGCGCCAAATGCTGCGGCCGCCGTAAGCCCCGCAACACCGCCACCAGAAATGAAAATATCCGTTTGTATCATAAGCCGAAATATAAGGCCGATCGGGGGCGCATGTAAGGCGTGTTAGACAAGCTGCGACAAGAAGGACGCGAGGTCGTCGGTGTGATGGTGGATGTGGTCGTGGGGTTGCGCGGATGGGGCCACATGCACGGTGCGCATGCCCATTGCATGCGGGGCCGCGAGGTTGCGGATGTCATCCTCAAACATCGCGCCGTGTTCGGGCGGGAGGCCATCAAGCGCGAAGACGGCTTCGAATGCGGCTTGTTCCGGCTTTGGACGATAGCTCGCGTGTTCGACGCCATAAACCGCATCGAAAACACCGTCTAAGGCTCGGGCGCCCAAAACACAGCGAGCGTAGGGTTCGGTGCCGTTGGTGTAGACAATTTTACGACCCGGGAGCGCATGTATGGCGGCAGCGAGGTCGGGCGCCTTGGGGAGGACTGTGAAGTCAATGTCGTGCACGGCTGTCAGGAACGGGTCCGGGTCAATGCTGTGTTCTGCCATCAAACCCGCGAGCGTCGTTCCATAAGTTTTCCAATAGTGATCGCGCAGATGATTTGCATGTGCTCTGTCGACGCCCAAAGTTTGAGACACATAATCAGTCATCAAAATTTCGATTTGGCCAAACAAGTTGACGCTGGGCGGATATAGCGTGTTGTCGAGGTCAAAGACCCAAGCGCGCACATGTGAGAACGATGATTTTACCATACGTACAGCTTAGTTCTTCTGAATCAGAAATTCGAGAGGGTTGATACCGCAGAGTACCGTGGCGTACAGTCGCGCAAACTTGCAGTTAGGACGTGCTTCATGAAATCCCCGCAAAAAGATGCCTACGAGATGATCCTAGAAGCGATTGATACCGGCACGTACAAACCGGGCAGTCGACTGGTTGAGAGCGAGTTGGCGGAGCGTTTCGGCGTGTCTAGAACGCCAATTCGAGAGGCATTACAACGACTTGAGACCCAAAGCCTATTGGCGCGGGACGGGCGGTCGCTCATTGTTGCCTCATTGGATCATGGTCAGTTGAGCGAGCTTTACGTTGTGCGCGGGGCGCTTGAAGGGCTTGCTGCGCGGCTTGCAGCGCGTCATTCAACACCCGAAGAACTGGCCGTTTTGCGCGATATGCTGGTTGCGGACCGTAAGTTGGTTGGCGATCCAGAGGCGATGAGCCGCGCGAACCGTCGGTTCCACAAGCAAATCCACTTGGCCAGCCACAACCGGTTTTTGGTGCAACAGCTGGACCTTGTGCATCGCTCAATGGCGTTGCTTGCGTCGACTTCGATTGCTGCGGAAGGCCGGCCGAGCGACACATTAGAAGAGCATGAGCGCATCGTATCGGCGATTGAAGCGGGGGATGGAGACGCGGCTGACCAAGCGCTGCGCGATCACATAAGCGAAGCGTTTACTATTCGGCTGCGATTGGATGCGGCTGCGGTTGAAGCTGGGTAACTTTGCCGTCGGGCGCGTTTTTTGCCTGCGTTGGAGCGAAAATTCCGTGGCTCGTCTTGTCCCAATAGAACGGTTTAGTCGCCAGTTCGAATACGCCTTTGTAGGCGGCGAGTGCGGCGAGTGGAAAATACAGATGCAGCGTTGGCGTCCATTTGATGAGGTCGCGTTTTCCCGCTGAGGTCACAGCGATGGCTGAGACGGTTATTCCTATGATTTCCGAAAGCAAAAACATTGCTGCGAAAGTCAGTGCAACGTTGGGTGCAAGCACGCCATCAAGCGGATGAGGGATGCCAAAGAGCATCAGCCAGAATGACCATAACAAAGGCGCGAGCAGGAATTGCGAGATCGTTCCCGCAAACAACATCTGCGTGCCGAAAAACCGCCAAGCCCCCAGTTCTTTCCATAGTTTCAAGGGGTTTCGCATGTGGACGCCGTAAGTGATTGCGTAGCCCTTTAACCAACGCGACCGTTGTTTGACCCAAGGCCATGCGCGTGCGTTTGCTTCTTCTTGCGTGACTGTGTCGATGATTTCAGTGCGGTAGCCGTGTCGGGCCAATCGGATGCCAAGGTCGGCATCCTCGGTCACATTATGGGCATCCCAACCGCCGAGGTCTTCCAGAATTTCGCGCCGAAAGAACAAAGTCGTTCCCCCCAAAGGAATAACGAGGCCCATGCGTTCAAGGCCGGGTAAAACGATGCGAAACCAGGTGGCGTACTCGACGGTGAAACAACGCGCGAGCCAATTTGAATGAGAGTTATAAAAATCGAGGCGCCCTTGTAGGCAGGCCACATCAGGCGCGCAGCGTGCGAAGCGATCAACGACGATGTTAATCTGGTTCGGGTCGGGGGCGTCTTCTGCGTCATAGACGCCGATGATCGACCCTTTCGCGAAACACAATGCGTAATTCAAAGCACGGGGTTTGGTTTGAAGCGTGCCTAGAGGAACCTTTATCGCCCGCATCCAGAACGGTAAATGCGTGACAGCAAGTGCGTCTTGAGTGGTGGCGTCATCGGCCTCAAGTACCAGGCAAACATCGAGTCTATCGGTTGGGTAATTCAGCTGCGAAAGACGCTTTATTAATGCTCCAGCGATGTCCCGTTCGCGAAAGAGAGGAACAAGGATCGTGACGATAGGACGTTGGTCGGTTGGGTGTTTCGCAGGCATCTGCACGTCCGGTTTGGCGAGCAGATGCAGTAT
>DQCL01000009.1 GCA_003533975.1 Octadecabacter sp.
TATACCCAGAACGGTTCAACAAATGACCCGTTTCAACTGCATGGGCTGAGCCTCATACACAGAGTTTCGGATACTCCCCTTGGCACAGCAAAACGAAGCCAAAATCCGCGGCATTTTCCATTTCCTTGTTAGGCTGTCGAAAAAGCCATCAGTACGGGCCGCAGGCCTCCTTCAGGACGATCTCAAGCTCCCCCTGACCAATAGACAGAAACGCCACTCAACCGAACTGCCCGAATGGTTGCAAACCATCTATGACGAAGCCGTCCGCCCGACCCAAAATGCCTTGGACCGGATCTGGCTCACTATTGAACGTCTCAATCTCACCGCAAAGTGTCCGCAGGACATCCTGAGCTTGATTGACAAAGGAAAGCTGTCGCACAGCACAGTGAACCAGGTCGAGCCCATCAAGATAAATACATGGAATATTTACGTGCGAAAAGCCCGAAAGGCTCTGTGAGTCGGATCACTTCCTGTCATCCTCACCGTAGCCGTGGAACCGAGCAATCCGTGAAAATCCATATAAATGGCTGCCCATCTCATTCGAGGCTAAGTCACTCACATCATTTAATTTGTGCAGGACTACAAGTTAGCAGCAAACATTGTACACAAGGCCAAATATGATAAGCTCGGAACTGAAGCATTTTGACTTTGGACCTTACGCTGCCATGAGCCTTCATAAAAACACGCATGACGAGAACAAACTCGAAGATCTGGCAAAAGAAAACCCCGATATGCTTTTTCACCTGCATGTCGGCCCCACCGCGTTGTCAAAGGTTAAAGCACAATCTACGGCCATGGGCCTCAATGACACCGAACTCGAAGCTGTTCGCGGCATGCATCTTGCTATCGCATTGGACGAATATGCTGACATGTATCACATCGGCCGCCTGCATGGCGTTCCCTCACGCCAAGAACTTCAATTAAGCATGAACAAAGGCGAAGCCTTCTGGCGCGGTTTCCAAATCGCCCGTGGCGAGATCGTCCTCAAAAGCGGCTTTCGCAGCAATATCCAGAATGAGGAAAGACTGGCAAGTTGGATGTACGCCAAATCATTGAACTACGCCTGTGCAATGGAGGGTTTTGCTTTTGGTGTATCGACCGATACGTCGGGTACAAAAACGATGCTGAACAAGATTCTTGGGACAGATGATCAAGCGGCATATACTCCTTCCAAATATCTCATATCCATCGGCGACCTGGTAACGGCCATTCAGCGGTCAGATCAGTCGTACTTCCTCACAACGTAAGGCCACCCTTGGCAGAGAATTTTAGGCGTCTGAAGCTGGGCTGCTTGAGATGCGCATTTGCCATGGGTCCCTTCATCTCAAACAACGTCGATGCACCTCCTCGCTTGATCAAACAGCCACCAGATGCCCTCCCCCCATCGAGCGATACTTTAGAAGTTCGGGAGATTGACCCATTTCTATAATCGGGCTTCGCAGCTCATCTTCATGCTCTTCGCGTGGAGGAAGCACACGATCAGGATCAGGGAATGGTGCCGCCGCAATGAGTCTTCGTGTGTACGGATGCTGCGGGTTTCCAAAGACTTGTGCACTGGATCCCAGCTCGACGATCTGACCCAAATACATGACTGCAACGCGGTCTGCGAAATTCTCTACTACAGCCATGTCGTGTGATATGAATAGATAGGACATACCAAGCTCGGCCTTCAACTCTTGTAAAAGTTCCAAGACCGTTGCCTGTACAGATACATCCAGAGCCGAGACACTTTCGTCGGCAATTATCAGTTTTGGGTTCAGAGCTAAGGCCCGTGCAATGCATATCCGCTGGCGTTGCCCTCCGGAGAACTCGTGTGGATACCGATCGAGTGCTTCTGCGCCAAGGCCAACCCGCTCGAATAACTCGGTGGCACGATTTGTGCGGCTCTGAGGTGTGCCAATATCGTGGATGATCAAAGGTTCCCGCACCAAATCCCCCACAGTCATACGCCCGTTGAGGGCGGCCATAGGGTCTTGGAAAACCATTTGCATGGCGCGGGTATTGGCCAATTGAGATGCGCGGTCGCGCAAAATAGGTTGACCCTCTAACTTGATGATCCCCTTATGAGGGACAAGACCCGTTAAAGCACGTGCTACAGTGGATTTTCCGCAACCACTTTCACCGACCACTGCGAAGGTTTCACCTGGAAAAATGTCGAAATTGATCTTTTCGACTGCATGAACCCGTGCTTGTACCCTGTCGAGGATCCCACCACGTAGATCATAAGTGACTTTCAAATCTCTGGCTGAGATCAACGGCTGCAAGGATGTATCCACCACACTCTCACGCCCTTTCCCCATTCGCGGCACGCTTGAGAGCAGCTGCTGCGTGTAGGCCATCTGTGGCGCGGCGAACAATGTACGCACTTCCGCTTCCTCAACTAATTGGCCTTTTTGCATGACAAGGACCCGGTCAGCCATCTCTGCGACAACCCCCATGTCATGGGTGATGAGGATCAACGCCATGCCCATTTCGGCAGTCAGTTCACGTAATAGATCTAAAACCTCGCGCTGAACCGTCACATCCAGCGCGGTTGTGGGCTCATCTGCGATCATTACATCAGGGCGCAGCGCGATGGCCATAGCAATGACCACACGTTGACGCATACCGCCTGAGAGTTCGTGCGGATATTGTTTGAGCCTACGCTCAGGCTCGGTCAAACGGACAGCCTTCAGGGCCTCCAAAGCGCGGATGCGCGCCGCGCGGCCTGACATCGGCTCATGCGCACGTATAGCTTCAGTCAACTGATCCCCAATGCGCATCACAGGGTTCAGTGCGGTCATTGGTTCTTGGAATATCATCGCGATGCGGTCACCACGTAGGCGTTGCATCTTGGTCTCAGGAAGCTTTGTTAGGTCGGAGCCATCAAATACAATCGCGCCACCAGCGACATGCACTGCGGGCGGTGGGAGCAGACCCATTATCGCCAACGACGTGAGAGATTTCCCTGATCCGCTTTCGCCAGCAATCGCCAATGTCTCGCCCCGCTTCAGATCGAAACTGAGGCTTTGGACAAGTGGCACAATGCCCGCTTCGGTACGTACCGAAATATCAAGCTGCTGCACGGACAGGACCGTGGGCTGTTCATCGGCGGCCACTGAGGCCGCCGCATTTATTTTAACACTCATACTCATTCGAACACGCAGCGCGGGAAGTAAAAGGAGACAATCCAGTTTGGCATATCAACAATTTCAGAAATGCGCAGGTCGCCGCAGGTGGACACCAGCATATAAGCGTCAACAGCGGACAACCCTTGGGTTTTGCAAAGCAAATCAACCATCTGACTGACAGCTTCCCGCGCACCCGTCATCAAATCGGGACCGATGCCTGTCGTGACCTCGTACCCTTTTGCATCCAGGTGATTGGTCACGGGGCCCGGTGTGGTGAAACGTGGCATTTTCAGCCCCGCATCCTTGATCAAATCAAGCGTCACTGTAGCATCCATCGGGCTTTCGATTGCGGTACCACAGACCTCACCATCGCCTTGGGCGGCATGTGTGTCGCCGATAGAGACCAACGCGCCCGCGACTTCAACAGGCAGGTACAGCGTGGTTCCTGCTGCCAGATCACGAATATCGAGATTCCCGCCCACGCGGCGTGGCGGCACAACCGAATGCAGACCCGGCTCAGCCAAAGCACAGCCGATGGTTCCTGCAAAAGGCTTGAGCGGGACGCGCCCGTTCTTGCCAAACAACGCAGGTTCTAACGTATCAGGATCGTACTTCCAGATCGTCAGTGCGGGATCTTCGAATTGATCCGCCAGCAGCCCGAAGCCCGGGATATTTGCAGTCCAACCAAAGCCGGACGGAGCAAAACCCTCAATCGTGATTTTCAGCGCATCACCTGGTTCGGCGCCGTCCACATAGACGGGGCCAGACACAGGATTGATCTTACCAAAGTCCATCGCCGCAACATCAGCAACTGTGCTGTCAGCCGTGAGCTGGCCAGCAGAGCTGTCATGGCATTTGAACTCGATTGTTTCACCGGGGGCGACCGTGATGGCCGGGACAAACGAGTTGTCCCAACCAAAATGGTGGCTTGCGCCGTGGATCGTGTAGTCAGGACATTTATTGCACATCGTTTACATACACATAGTCATAGTTAACAGGGATAGAGACTGGATCGACGTAGAGTTTGTCATCGCCGCCCATACGCTCGGATTTCATGGTGTAGCGCTGCTCATTGAACACTGGCACCCAAGGCGCGTCTTCCATGACCTTCATATAGATATCTGACCACATTTTCAGGCGCTCATCTACTTTTGACGGATCTGTCATGCTATCGGCCTCAATCGCCATCGCATCAGCATCAGCGTTGCAATACCACGACCAATTCCAACCGCCCTGCACTGCCCCGTCACACCCTAAGATAGGGCCATAGAAGTTTGATGCATCGGGAAAATCCGCGATCCATGCCATACCGCCTGACCAGATCATCGGCGCTTGATCCGCCTCGCCACCTGCCGCAATGACGCTGGCTTGTGCAAGGGACTGGATAGATGCTTTGATCCCGATCTTGGACAGATCCTGCTGAATTGCTTGAGCGATGCGCGGATTTGGATCTGTGTTCATTACAAACAATTCGGTCTCAAAACCATCCGCAAAACCGGCGTCCGCCAACAACGACTTGGCGGCGTCGGGATCATAGGCATAGCCTGCATAACCCTCAGTATACCCCGGCATGGAGGGTGGCAGCGGCTGGGTCGCTGGCACAGCACGGCCATTGATGACTTGGGTAATGCGCTCTTTGTTGATCGCCATGTTGACTGCTTTGCGCACATCTACATTGTCGAACGGAGGCATTTTCACATTCAATGTGATGTAGCCCGTATGCAGCTGGCCACCTTCGATCACGCGTGCAGCTTGCTCTGGATCACCCATCACTTCTTGGAATTTGGCAGGTGGAATGCCGTCGCCAGGAACATCCACTTCACCATTTTGGAGACGCAGCAAAGCGACGATGGGCTCCTGCCCCACTTCGAATGTTACGCTGTCCAGATATGGCAGACCATCGCGCCAGTAATCTTCGTTCTTGGCGAAGACCAGTTTCTGACCAATGGTCCAATCAGCCAGCTTGAATG
The DNA here is from genome assembly GCA_003533975.1 of Octadecabacter sp. Lineage (GTDB taxonomy): Bacteria > Pseudomonadota > Alphaproteobacteria > Rhodobacterales > Rhodobacteraceae > Octadecabacter. Next base: position 5,081 of record DQCL01000009.1, read on the forward strand.
CGCCTGTACCCATTGCCGTCTTGCCAAAATCGGCACCAGCAGCCTCAACCGCTTCCTTTGCCACAACGGACGCAAAGTTCAGCCCCATCACGTGCAGGAAGGTCGCGTCAGGGCGGGACAGTGTGATTTCAACAGTTTGGTCATCAACCACTTTGACGCCGGAAAGGCCTGTCACCTCACCGGAAGATACCGCATCATATCCCGCGATGGAGCCAAAGAAACCTGCGCCGGGACTTTGTGTTTTTGGATCAGTCACACGGTCCAGCGAGTATTTAACATCCTCTGCCGTCATCACGCGACCATTGTGGAACTTCACGCCTTCACGCAGTTTGAAGGTAAACACCATGCCATCATCTGAAATGTCGTAGCTTTCGGCAAGACCGGGGCGCAACTCGGTTGTGCCGGGTTCATAGTCCATCAGACCGTCATAGAGCGATTTGATCATGGACCAGTTTTGCCAATCATAGCCGATCGCAGGGTCCAAGGTGGCCACGTCATCTTTGTAAGTTACGGTGATATTACCACCGGATTTCGCATTTGGGTCGAGACTGGAGTGGCTTTCAGCGACCGCCAATTGAGGCAGGCCGAGCGCGACTACGAGAGCCGAAGTGGTGAGCAGTTTCTTCATTCCGATTTACTCCTGTTGGGTTGGTATTATTAGCGGACCTTGATCCGCGGGTCGGCAAACAAAGACGCAATATCCGCGACCAGATTGCCAATTACGATGGCGCAAGCTGACACCAGCGTGACGCCCATGATAATCGGGATGTCCACGCGCTGAATGGCCTGCCACGCAAGCTGACCGATACCTGGCC
>DQCL01000172.1:0-6724 GCA_003533975.1 Octadecabacter sp.
TGCTGCACGGCTGCTGCCACAACCCAACAGGCGCGAACCTGACCAATCCACAGTGGAAGGGCGTGGTCGATCTGCTGAAAGAAAAATCGGCGGTTCCATTCGTTGACATCGCCTACCAAGGGTTTGGGGACGGATTGGCTGAGGATGGCGCGGCGACACGTTTGGTTGCGTCTAGCTTTGACAATGTGCTGATCGCGGCAAGTTGTTCGAAGAACTTCGGTGTTTACCGCGAGCGCACTGGTATTTTGATGTCTATCACCAAAGACACCGCGCAACGCGACTTGGCGCAACAGAACATGGCGTTTCTGAACCGCCAGAACTTTAGCTTTCCGCCGGACCACGGTGCGCGTGTCGTCACGACGATCTTGAACGACCCTGAACTGCGTGCCGATTGGGAAGCAGAACTGGAAGAGGTTCGTCTAGGCATGTTGGAGCTGCGTAAACAGCTTGCCGCTGAGCTTCGCCGCCTCTCCAATACGGACCGCTTTGATTTTCTGGCGGAGCATCGCGGTATGTTCTCGCAATTGGGGACGACACCCGAATTGGTAGAAAAACTGCGTGCTGATCACGGCATTTACATGGTTGGTGACAGCCGGATGAACATCGCGGGTTTGAATGCGAAGACTATTCCGGTGCTTGCCAAGGCGATTATTGACGCCGGCATTTAAGCCCCTTCGAGTGCAATAGAACGCGGCGTGATTAGGTAACGATAGCTACGAATGAATGCAAAAGGCCCCGCTGGAAAGCGGGGCCTTTCTTTGTTTCAGATAACCGAAGAGGTTTTAGCCTTTGGTGAATTCCGGATAGGCTTCCATGCCCAATTCCGCCATGTCGAGGCCGTTGATCTCGGCTTCTTCGCTGACACGGATACCCAAGACTGCCTTGAGGATGAGCCAGATGACCAAGGACACCACAAAGGTGAAGGCACCATAAACAACGATACCTGTCAGCTGCGCTGTGATTGTCGCGCTGCCAGAGAACGCAACCGCGAGCGTGCCCCAGATACCTGCAATCAAGTGAACAGGGATTGCGCCCACAACGTCATCGATCTTGAACTTGTCGAGCATAGGAACCGCGAAGACCACGATCACACCACCAACACCACCGATCAGCAGCGATCCGAACAAGGACGGAGCAAGAGGTTCAGCTGTGATGGAAACCAGACCAGCAAGCGCGCCGTTCAGAACCATCGTCAGGTCAACCTTTTTGTACATGATCTGTGTGAGGACCAGAGCAGCAATAGAACCGGCAGCAGCAGCCATGTTTGTGTTCGCAAAGATACGACCAATGTCTGTGATGTCGCCAACAGTACCCGCAGCAAGCTGGGAACCACCGTTAAAGCCGAACCAACCGAGCCACAGAATGAATGTACCCAATGTAGCAAGTGCAAGGTTGGAACCCGGCATTGGAACAGTTTTGCCGTCTTTGTATTTACCGATACGTGGGCCAAGTACGATGGCACCAGCCAAAGCAGCCCAACCACCAACAGAGTGTACAACTGTGGAACCCGCGAAGTCGGAGAAGCCGAGTTCGGACAAGAAACCACCGCCCCACTGCCAGGAACCGGAGATCGGGTACATGATGCCAGTCAGGATCGCTACGAAGACCAGGAACGGCCACAGTTTGATACGCTCAGCAAGAGCACCGGAAACGATGGACGCAGTCGCGGCAACAAACATCAGCTGGAAGAAGAAGTCGGAAGCGACAGATGCGTAATCAAGTGCTGCATCGGCGGCGTCCAAACCCACTGGCTCAAGCCAAGTTGTTGTGCCCATGATTGGGCCGATGTAGCCGTTGAAATCGCCCGGGTACATCAGGTTAAAACCAACCAACCAGTACATGATCGCAGCGATTGAAAACAATGCGATGTTTTTGGTCAGCTGCATTGCAACGTTTTTACCGCGAACAAGGCCCGCTTCGAGCATCGCGAAACCAGCCGCCATGAAGAAAACAAGGAAGCCGGCCACAAGGAACAGCAGTGTTGTCATGATATAGGGGCCGATTTCATCAAAGCCCGGTGCGGCGGCGTCTTGCGCCAGCGCGAAGGTTGGGAGTGCCGCCAAGGCGCCCGCAACCGAAAGTGTTTTTACGAATTTCATCTGTTTGTTCTCCACAGCTCGCTTAGATTGCGTCGTCATTTGTTTCGCCGGTGCGAATGCGCAGGGTGCTTTGCACGTCCAACACGAAGATCTTGCCGTCGCCGATTTTGTCGGTTTTGGCCGTGGTTGCGATGGTCTGGACGACCTCTTCGGCCATTGCCGCAGTCACAACGATTTCGAGTTTTACTTTTGGTACGAAGTTCACCGCGTACTCAGCGCCGCGGTAGATTTCAGTGTGCCCGGATTGAGCCCCGAAACCTTTGATTTCTGTTACCATCATGCCCCGCACGCCGATGGTAGTTAACGCTTCGCGCACTTCCTCCAGCTTGAACGGTTTGATTGTTGCGATAATGAGTTTCACGCGTGTCCCTTCCGGTTAGTTCGCTCACAAGCCGATCAGCCTGCTTTCGACAAAAAGGTCGCGTTGGTCGGTCACCCTCAAGCTTGCGGCGGTGAGTTTCTTTCGCAATCGCAGCATTTCGCACAAAAAATGCACAATTTAATCTCTTTGCCTAATTTATGTGCAGGCAGAAAAATGCTCAAAGAGGGGACATCGTCCTCTACTTTTGGAATCGGGGGCAGTAACATGCGCATAACAGACGCCATAAGGCGCGCAGAACTTGAGTGAGTAAGTGGGCAGATATGACCGGTAAACGAGGATCAAAGCCGCCGTTGGTGGCTGAAAAGCGCAGCAGGCCTGCCCCTAAGAAACGTCAGCCAAAAAAACCCGCCCGTCGCCGCAAAGCAGCGCCGAAGCGTCGCGGGTTATTGGGCACACTCCTTTGGCCGTTCAAGTGGTTGTTGATCCTGTTCTGGCGCATTGCATGGCGTGGCACATTGGTTGTCGGGCTGCTTGTTGGTATCGGCGTCTTTTATTATGCGGCGACCCTGCCCCCGATTGACGAACTGGTAGATGGGCGGACCCGTGGGTCCGTGACGCTCCTAGATGCGCGCGGCGAGACGTTCGCTTGGCGTGGTGACCAGTTTGGCGGGATGATCCGTGCGAGTGATGTGAACGAAAACCTGCGCAACGCCGTTATCGCCACAGAGGACAAACGGTTCTATTGGCACTTCGGCGTCGACTTCTATGCAACCGGCGCTGCGATGGTTCGCAACTACCGCAACGGCGGCAATCCGTTGTCTGGTGCGGGTGGTTCGTCCCTCACGCAGCAAACCGCAAAACTGCTATGTTTCGGGCGGCCGTTTGATCCGAACACGTGGGAAGATGAAACCGCCTATGAAGCCGACTGTCGGCGCACGACACTGTGGCGCAAAGTTCAAGAGGCTGTCTACGCATTCGCGATGGAAGCGCGCTACACCAAAGAAGAGATTCTGACGATCTACCTGAACCGCGCCTATCTTGGTGCGGGGAGCCGTGGGTTTGAGGCCGCAGCGCAACGGTACTTTGGCGTGTCAGCGGTCGACGTTAATGCACCGCAATCCGCGATGCTCGCGGGTTTGCTGCAAGCGCCGTCTGCGCGTGCGCCCACACGTAACCTGCAACGCGCCCAAGATCGCGGGGCTACGGTTCTTAGGCTTATGCGCGACGAAGGCTATTTGACCCCCGAAGAGGAAGCAGTCGCGCAGGCCAACCCTGCGACCCTGTCCCAAGCGGCCCGTGCCCGCGCTGGTGGGTATTTTGCCGATTGGGTGATGGACAGTGGACCAAGCTTTTTCACCGATGGCACGACCGAGGATGTGATTATTCGCACGACGCTTGATCCTCGCATTCAGACCGCGGCCGAAGAAGCCTTGGTTTGGGTGTTCGAGAACAAGGTGCGTGAAGGGTCAGAGGCGCAGGCCGCGATTGTCGTGATGTCAGCCGACGGTGCGGTGCGTGCAATGGTTGGCGGTCGTGACTTGACCGCATCGGGCGCATTTAACCGCGCGACGCAGGCGTTGCGCCAGACGGGATCGGCGTTCAAACCGTTCATTTACGCAACGGCGCTCGACCTTGGGTTCTCAGCCCTCGATATCCTAATCGACGAGCCGACCTGTTGGGACATTCCCGGCCCGAATGATTATTGCCCAACCAACTACACTGGCCGCTTCGAAGGCGCCGTGACGATGGTTGAAGCCTTGCAGCAATCGCTTAACATTCCCGCCGTTGCACTGTCAGAAACCGTTGGCCGTGAAAATGTCCGGACCGTGGCCGAAAACTTTGGCATTGCCAGAGAGCTTGCCCAAGGCCCTGCACTTGCATTGGGGGCGTCTGAAAGCACGCTCATTGAAATGACGGGGGCCTACGCGGGTATTTTGAACGGTGGGTCGGCAGTGAAGCCCTATGGCCTTGTTGAGCTGCGCTTGTCTGGTGACAGTGAGCCGCTTTTGACGGCAACGGGGGGTATCCGCGAGCGCGTGATCCAAGAGAGCGCGGCACGGCAGCTTACGTGGATGATGTATCAGGTTGTTGAGGGGGGCTCTGGTCGACGCGCAGGCGTTGAAGGCTGGGAAATTGCGGGCAAGACGGGCACCACCCAAGGCGCGCGGGATGCGTGGTTCATCGGGTTCAGTGGAGATTACGTTGCCGGCGTCTGGATGGGCTATGACAACAACACGCCGCTGACGGGTGTGACTGGTTCTGGCCTACCCGCAGAAATCTGGCACGAAACGATGGTGCGGGTGTTATCGGGTCTAGTTCCGACGCCGCTGCCAATGGACGTGCCAGCACAAGCAATCGTACCTCAGCCACAGCAGGGCCAAGGCGGTGACGGATTAGGGTACACGCCTGAACAAGCCGACACGATCATCAATGATCTTCTGCGCGAATTGCAAAACAACGGGGGCTGATTATTCGGCAGGCTCGTCACAACGGGAATAGCGGAAGGCGTAGCCGTCCCAGATCATGATGATGCCGCCTTCTACTTCGGCGTCTTTCATGACCATTGCGCGTTCCGTCCAGATTTGATCGCTTCCGGAACAGCGCATTGTATAAAGCGTAGCATCCATGCTGACGACCGTAACGGGGCGCGTCATGCGGCATTCCATTTCGACGCCGTAAAAGATGCCGTCATCAATCTTAAGCGATCCACCATCGGCCCCGACAAGAAGACATTCGGAGTTCGCGCTTTGGCGGTATGTTCCGTCATAAGGCGTTGCGACGGCTAGTGCAGGGACGAGCAGGAGCGCAAGTGCTGAGGCGAAACGGCAGCCCATTAGCCTAGGTCGCGAATTAACGCGTCGAGGTTTCCGCCGCGTGCATCCAACATCGCACCGATTTCAGCACGCTCGGACAAAAGCATGTTGATGCCTTCGATGATCAGATTGAAGAACACCGGACGACCAGGGCGGTCGGATACGTGGAAATCCACCTGAAATGGTGACTGGTTACGCAGCACGGCGAGGGTACGCACCTCAATATAGCTGTTTACGCTGCGCGACCCTTGGAGCTGAATTTGCCCACCTGCAAATTCGTTGAACCGGCGACCATATTTGTCTGCGAGGTAGTGGCTAAACACATCCGCAAACGCACTTTTCTGTGCATTCGTTGCGGAGCGACCGTCGTTACCCAGCGCATAGGCAGCGACATATGACGTATCAGAATAGCGATCGAAGATGCCTTTGAAGCTGCGGATCATCGAATTCAACGATGCCCCTGATTGAATGACACCGTTGATGTCAGCCACTGCTGAATTCACAAGACCTTCGGCCTGACCGTCAGTCAACGCAAAACCCGGCATTGGCAAAGCGGCCATTGCGCCTGCACCACCAAGGGCCAAAACTTTACGACGGGAAAATGTTTGGTTCGTCATCACTCAAATCCTTCAAGGCTCAGATCATCTGAGAATGGGTCAATGTCGTCGCTGGCGGGTGGTTCCTCGCCCAACTCAAATCGGCGGTTTTGCAAATACGCGAGCCGCGCCTGCGCGTAGCTGTCTGCGCTATCATACAGAACACCATCGATGGTATCCATAAATGTGCCACGTGAAATGGCCAATCCAGCCACGCGGGCGCCCGTTCCGTAGTCAATTTGTGGTGAAGTCCCGACCTTATCTAGGGGGTCAAACACCATATCGACGATAATTCCGACCATATCGCGCTGTGTGGACGGGCCGAACACGGGCAATTCTACGTAGGCACCTTCAGGAACGCCCCAAACAGCGAGGGTTTCACCAAAGTCTGTTGATTCCTCGGCGAGGCCGATGGCACCGGCTGGATCAAACAAACCACCAATGCCGACCGTAGTGTTAAGCAAGAAACGGAAGGTGTTTGTCGCGGATCCGCCAATGTCACCTTGCAGCAACCCATTCGCGACCATCCCCGGAAGGCCAACGTTATCTGCGAAATTCGCGACGGGAACAGTGATTTCTTCAGGCAAAGCTGCGGAAACTTGTCCGGCAGGGCGCAAGAATGCACGATCAATGCCTTTGTTGAACTCATGTATGCTGCGGTTCGTTTCCTCGAACGGGTCGTTGAACTCGGTTCCAGGTTGCTGAACGGCACAAGCAGACAGCGCGATAACTGCAAGCAACACGCATCCGGTGCGCACTTTTTTAAAAACAGAATGTGGCAACGGTGAACCTACGGCAGTCAAATTGAATGGAAGCCAGATAGTACCTTAATGAAAATATAATAGTAGTGCGCGAACATGATATTCAAGGATGACGCAAATACACCACTAATCG
>DQCL01000172.1:6804-17232 GCA_003533975.1 Octadecabacter sp.
GCGGGTTGCGCAAATAAGGGACGGCCAGACCCGACGACATTGCACGTACCTAGCGAGACAGCTAGCGTCAGACAAAACGAACCGGAGAACCACCATGTCGATAGAAGCCCGCCTTAAAGAACTCGGTGTTACCTTGCCCGATGCGCCTGCCCCAGCCGCCAACTATGTTCCGTGGGTTAAAACCGGAAACCTGCTGTTTGTATCTGGTCAAATTTCTTCCAATTCAGATGGCTTCATCACCGGAAAACTAGGTGAAACCATGACCGCACAAGAGGGTGCGGCAGCGGCGAAATCCTGCGCGATCAGCCTTCTTGCGCAGCTTAAGGCAGGATGCGACGGAGACATTGAACGGCTCGTACGAGTTGTGAAATTGGTCGGCTTCGTGAATTCCACACCGGATTTTGGCGACCAGCCGAAGGTTATAAACGGCTGTTCGGACTTTATGGTTGAAGCACTCGGTGACAAAGGCCGCCATTCACGCAGTGCGGTTTCAGCTGCGTCGCTACCGTTCGGTGTCGCGGTTGAGATCGAAGCAATTTTCGAAATCGAATGACCCTTCCTGCTTCCTTCTTTGCGCAACCGTTTGCGCACCGTGCGTTGCACGACGGGACAATGGCCGAGAACTCAATGGCGGCTGTTCGCGCCGCTGTTGCCGCCGGTTATGGAATTGAGGTCGACATCCAACCGTCAAAGGACGGCGTTCCGATGGTGTTTCATGACTATAGCCTTGGGCGGTTGACGGGTGAAACGGGGGCCGTGGCCATGCGAACCGCCGCTGAGCTTGGAGAGATTCCCCTTTCTGGTGGTGGTGGTCGAATCCCGACGTTCCTGCAAGTTCTGAAGGCGGTTTCAGGGCGGGTACCGCTGCTCATCGAGATCAAAGATCAGGACGGGGTGCTTGGCCCCAATGTTGGCGACCTTGAGAAAGCTGTTTGCGAAGACTTGAAAGGGTACACTGGCGACGTTGCATTAATGTCGTTCAATCCGCACTCGGTCGCGGCATGTCGGGCGTTTGCGCCACAACTGCCACGCGGAATAACAACGTGCCCCTACCCGGCGGAAGATTGGCCGACCGTTCCTGCTAAGGTACGCGATGCCTTAAAGGGAATTCCTGACTTTGATCGTGTTGAGGCCTGTTTTATCAGCCACCAACACGATGACCTTACTTCGCCGCATGTTGCTGCACTTAAAGCACGTGGCGTTCCGGTTTTCTGTTGGACTATTCGGAGTGCAGAAACGGAAGCGCAGGCGCGAAAAGTTGCGGATAACATTACTTTTGAAGGTTACCGTGCTTGACCATACGCCCAGAGATGCCACTTCTTAGGTATGGACGGCGGCACAATTGAAATCACAACCCATACTTCTCTCGCAACGGTGGACGCGGCTGCGTGGGATGCCTGTGCTTGCCCGGAAGCGCGCGACGGACGCGCGATTGACCCGTTCACGACGTATCGGTTTTTGAAAGCACTGGAGGACAGCGGTAGTGTTGGCGCTGGCACGGGGTGGAGCCCACATTACCTGACGGCTGAACAGAATGGCGAAGTGATCGCATGTGCGCCGCTTTATGGGAAAAGCCATTCTCAGGGCGAATACATGTTCGACCATAATTTCGCGCAGGCGTATGAGCGGTCTGGCGGTCGGTATTATCCCAAGTTGCAAATCGCGGTGCCGTTCACGCCCGCAACGGGACGGCGATTTCTGACACGCGTTGGACATGAGGTGCAAGGAATGTCCGCGCTGGTTCAAGGCGCCGTTCAGATCGCGTCAGACAATCAGCTTTCGTCACTGCACGCGACATTCTGCACCGAAGCTGAAGCTTTGGCGGGGGCCGAAATGGGGCTCTTGCAGCGAACATCGCAGCAATACCATTGGATGAATGACGACTATGGAGATTGGGAAGACTTCCTAAACGCCTTGTCGTCGCGAAAACGCAAAACGCTTCGCAAGGAGCGTAAGTCGGCACAAGACTTTGGCGGCGAAATCATCCAACTGACGGGCGAGCAAATTCAACCACACCATTGGGATGCGATGTGGGAATTTTATCAAGACACGGGCGCGCGCAAGTGGGGTCAGCCATACCTCACACGGGAGTTTTTCGAAATTGCGCATGAGAAAATGCGCGATGACATTCTGTTAATTTTCGCGATCCAGGATGGTGTGCCGATCGCGGGTGCGTTGAATATGATTGGCCGCGATACCCTTTACGGTCGCTATTGGGGGTGCACGCAACATCACCCCTGCCTTCATTTTGAGGTCTGTTATTATCAGGCCATCGACTACGCGATTGCGCATGGGTTGAAGCGGGTCGAGGCAGGGGCACAAGGTGAGCACAAGCTGGCGCGCGGCTACCTTCCCGTGACGACCCATTCATTGCATTGGTTTAACGACGCAGGGTTTCGCGGGGCGGTTGCCGAGTATCTGGAAAAAGAACGTTCTGCTGTGGATGAGGAAATTGAAATCCTCACGTCCTATGGGCCGTTCAAAGCCGTAAAAGTCGAGGAGCAAGAATGAGTAGTGCGCTAGACAAAACCGGACGGGACGCATTGATTGCGGCCGGATGGGACGTCGGCGAAACATCCGCGAAAAAGACGTTTACGTTCAAGAATTTCGTTGAGGCTTTCGGCTGGATGACTTCGGTTGCGATCGTCGCGGAAAAGCTGAACCATCATCCAGAATGGTCGAATGTCTACAAAACCGTGGAAGTAACGCTCATCACCCACGACACGGGTGGCTTGACGGAACTGGATCTGAAGCTGGCGAAGCGCATGGATGCGCTGGCCAAGTAACCCGCCACGAACCGGATTGGCCCGTGGCGGATTCCTTTATTCCATGGCGTCAAGCAAGGCTTCGCCCGCTGAAATCTCGCACTCGCCAGGGCTTTTCTCTTCGTGGAGAATCTTCACTTCGCCGTCCATAACCAACATTGCATAGCGCTTTGAGCGATTGATCAGGCCTGCGGGTGGTGCGGTGAAATCCATGCCAATGGCTTTCGTGAACTCAGCGCTCGGGTCGCCAATCATCGCGATCTCTGCGTCGGTCGCACCGGTTACCTCACCCCAACTCCCCAGAACGAATGGGTCATTGACGGATAGGCAGATGATCTCATCCACACCGCTTTCCAAAAATTCGTCCTTGGTGCGAATGAAGCTCGGCACGTGGGCGGAGTGGCACGTGGGCGTGAATGCCCCCGGGACGGCAAAGATAGCGACCGTGCGACCTTCGGTCAGGGTCGAAACGGAAATCCCCTCCGGTCCGTCTTCACCCATCTTCACAAGCATTACGTCTGGAAGTTTATCGCCTACGGAAATCGTCATGAAGTGCCCCTTTCGGCAATTGCGTTCATCCTGAACGGCAATATAGGGTTCGTTTTGGCAGCAACCAGACAGGAAACGCTTAATGAGCCATATTGTTGTGATCGGCGCAGGCCAAGCAGGGGCTTCTCTGGTTGGCAAATTGCGCAGTGAAGGATTTGAAGGTGAGGTCACCTTATTGGGTGGCGAAGCAAGCCCGCCGTACCAACGCCCAGCCTTATCCAAGGCCTATTTATTGGGTGAGATGGAACGTGAGCGCCTCTTTTTGCGGCCTCGTGACTGGTATGAAAAGAACAACATCAACTTGCGCACGGGTACGCGCGCGGTTTCTGTCGATGCGGCCGCCCAGACGGTGACGATAGAGGGGGATGAGGTGCTATCCTACGATCACCTCGCGTTCACCACAGGGTCGCATCCACGCACCTTGCCAGCGGCAATTGGCGGAGAGCTAGATGGCGTCTTCACAGTGCGCGATCTTGCTGACGCTGATGCATTGAAGCCCGAATTCATTGCTGGTCGCCGTTTGCTGGTAATTGGCGGTGGTTACATTGGCCTCGAAGCTGCAGCGGTGGCTGCCAAGATGGGACTGCAGGTTATCCTTGTCGAAATGGCAGACCGTATTTTGCAACGTGTTGCGGCGCCCGAAACATCCGATTTCTTCCGCACCCTCCACAGTAGCCATAACGTCGACGTCCGCGAAGGCGTTGGCCTAGAACGGCTGGTTGGTGCAGATCACGTGACCGGTGCGGTTTTGTCTGATGGCAGTGAAGTCGACGTTGATTTTGCAATCGTTGGCGTGGGTATTTATCCGGCGACCGTACTGGCCGAAAGCGCCGGAGTTGCCTGTGACAATGGCATCATAACGGACGGTTTTGGGCGCACCTCTGACCCACGCATCTGGGCCGCAGGAGACTGCGCCACGTTGGATTGGGATGGCGCGCAAATTCGCCTTGAGAGCGTTGGCAATGCGATTGATCAGGCCGAGATAGTTGCGCAGAACATGCTTGGCGCGGAAAAGGTGTATACCCCGAAACCGTGGTTCTGGTCTGATCAGTACGACACCAAACTGCAAATTGCGGGGCTAAACATTGGATATACGAATGTCGTTACCCGCGAGACGGGGGATGCGCGGTCGCATTGGTATTTCCGTGATGGCACGTTGATCGCCGTGGATGCGATGAACGACCCGCGAAACTACATGATCGGTAAGCGCCTGATCGAGGCCGGAAAGTCCCCCGCGCCGAGCGTGATTGCCGACCCTGACACCGACATGAAAGCCCTTTTGAAGTCATGAGAATTATTGGCGGGCAGCATCGTGGTCTGACCCTAGCAAGTGTCGGAAAAGGTGACGAAGGCGCACATTTGCGCCCAACGCCTGACCGTGTTCGAGAGAGCCTATTCAACGTTCTCATGGGGCACGGGTTGCCCCACGGCGCGCGGGTGTTGGACCTGTTTGCCGGCACGGGCGCGCTTGGACTTGAAGCGCTGTCACGGGGTGCTGTGCACGCGACATTTGTGGACAACGGACGGGTTGCGCAGGGACTTATTCGCGAGAACCTTGCGAAAGCACGGCGCATTGGCGATGCGACAGTGCTGAGCTGTGCAGCCGATAAACTGCCCGCAACATCTGCGCCCTGTGATCTGGTGTTTCTCGACCCGCCATATGGTAAATTTCTTGGTGGTCCCGCCGTTCTTGCCGCGAAAGCCCAAGGGTGGCTTGCATCAGATGCATTGATCGTCATGGAAGACAGTGCGCCGCAACCCGTAGCAGGGTTTGCGCAGGTTGATCTGCGACGTTACGGGGACACGTACATTACGCTGTTAAAGGCGCCATGACCCCTGACTTGGTGGTCTTTGATTGCGACGGGGTCCTTGTGGACACCGAAGGCCCGATGTTTGAGGTGTTCGCCAAAAGCATCACCGATCATGGCTTGGCCGTAACACCCCACCAACTGGCGACCGAGTTTACCGGCGGAACCACTCCGATCATGCGGGACGAAGCCATACGGCGCGGTGCGATTCTGCCGGAGGGATGGGTCGAGGAGATGAACACGCAAATCCACGCGCGCATTGCACAGGGGGTTGCTGTGTTTGAAGGCGTATTGGATTTGATCACAGCGTTAGAAGATGCAGGCGTTCCGATCTATGTCGCGTCAAACGGCACGATGAAACGCATGGGCCTTTCACTTGGGCCGTCGGGCATTTGGGATCGTCTAGAGGGGCGCATCCTAAGCCGAGAGACATATCAGGCGAAACCTGACCCTGCGATGATCCTGCACGCAATTGCCCAAACAGGGGCGCGCCCTGAAAAGTCGTTCATGATTGATGACTCGGTTCCAGGGTGCCGCGCCGGGATCAATGCAGGCGTGCAAACGATCGGGTTTGCCACGGAAGGGCAAGACGTGCGGCTGGCCGACGTTGGTGCCACCGTCGTCAATACGATGGCGGCGGCGCGGCAACTCATTCTTGGCTAGTAGGTCGGGTGGAACTTGCCTGCAGGTGAAAGCGTAAATATTTCCGCGCCTGTCGCCGTAATCCCGATGGAATGCTCGAACTGCGCAGACAAGGATTTGTCACGCGTCACGGCTGTCCAGTCATCTGCTAGAATCTTGGTCTCGGGACGCCCGAGGTTCACCATCGGCTCAATCGTAAAGATCATGCCTTCTTCAAGTATCGGCCCCGTCCCCGCACGCCCATAGTGCAACACGTTTGGCGGCGCGTGAAACACCAAGCCAAGCCCGTGACCACAAAAGTCGCGCACAACTGACATGCGTTGCGCTTCAACGTATGATTGGATCGCGTGGCCAATATCACCGAATGTATTACCCGGTTTCGCCACCTCGATCGAGCGCATGAGCGCATCGTGCGTCACGTCAATCAAACGCTTCGCTTTCACGCTCGGCTTCCCACCAGCGACGTACATCCGGCTTGTGTCCCCAAACCAGCCGTCCACAATCACGGTGACGTCGATGTTGATGATGTCGCCGGATTTCAGGGTCTTTTCGCTCGGGATGCCGTGGCAGACGACATGGTTCACGCTGATACAGCTGGCGTGCTGATAGCCTTTATAACCGATCGTCGCGGAAACTGCGCCGGCATCATCGACCCACTGTGTAATCAGTCGATCCAGCTCAGCAGTTGTTTGGCCGGGGGTCACGTATTCTGCGATACGATCCAGAATTTCAGCGGCCAAACGGCCAGCGTTCCGCATCCCATCAAATTCGGCAACGTCGTAGAGGCGGATTCCATCTTTGGTCAGCCGTGCTTTTGAACTTTTCAAACCGATAATCCTTCTTGCTTGTCCTCCAAATAGGACAAACATCCCCGTTTCTAAACCCCCTGCTTCATCTTGAGCAAAAAACCCGCTCTCACGGGTTCATCAAGCAAAGGGCAATAGGTTCGCCAGCGCGATCCCATCTGGTGAAATTGTACAGTCAAAGCACATAACCTCAACACCTGCAGCTAAGGCCGTTTTGAACGCGTCTGCGTAAGCAGGGTCAAGGTCAGCCGCGAGTGTCACGCGACTGCAATCCGTGCGCTGCACCAAGAAGAACAGAACCGCGCGGTGGCCTTGTTCTACCATCGCGGTCAAATCCCTGAGATGCTTGGCGCCACGTGCTGTAACGCTGTCGGGAAACTCTGCCAGACCCGTTTCGCGTGACAACGTTACGGATTTGACCTCAAGGTAGCAGTCACGCCGCCCTTCTCCTGATAGTAGGAAGTCGACGCGGCTTTTCTCGCGGTATTTAACCTCGGGGCGGATTGTTTCGTACCCTTTGAGCCCTGCAATGCCGTTCGCCAGTGCCTCTGCGACGATTCTGTTCGCGGCTCCGGTGTCGATCCCGACAAATGCGTCCTCTAACTCAGCCAACCGCCAGCCCCAGTCGAGCTTTTTCTTGGGGTCGTCGTTGCCCTCAATCCAGACACGCATGCCTTCGTCTTTCAGACCCATCATTGAGCCGGGGTTAGGGCAATGGGCCTTCACGATGCGGCCGTCTTCGAGTTCCACATCAGATAGAAAGCGCATGTAACGGCGGATCAGGCGAGCGGGAACAAGGGGTGTGGCAAAGCGCATGGGCCGCATTTATACTATTCAGGAAAGCAGGAGAACCCGCATGCCCAATCCAACTGCCGCGATGCTCGTTATCGGGGATGAAATCCTCTCGGGGCGCACGCGCGATGCGAATATGTATCATCTTGCGGGGCAGCTTACGGAGGCGGGTATCGACCTCGTTGAGGTGCGCGTTGTCAGCGACGATGCGCCTGCAATTGTCGCTGCCGTGAAATCGCTTAGCGCGGCGTTTGATATCGTTTTCACGTCGGGCGGGATTGGACCAACCCATGATGACATTACAGCCGACTGTATTGCAGCCGCGTTTGATGATCATATTGATGTACGCGACGATGCACGTGCTTTGCTGCAGGCGCACTACGATAGGAACGGACAAGAGTTGAACGACGCTCGTCTGCGTATGGCCCGCATTCCCGACAGTGCCACGCTGATCGACAATCCTGTGAGCATTGCACCGGGTTTCACGGTGCAGAACGTCCATGTCATGGCAGGTGTGCCATCTGTGTTTCAGGCGATGGTCGCCACAGTTCTGCCGACCCTGACAGGTGGTGCGCCTTTGCTTTCGGAAACCTTGCGCATTGATCGTGGTGAAGGGGATATTGCGGGGCCTTTGGGCAAACTGGCCGCTGAATATTCAGATCTGTCGATCGGGTCCTATCCTTTTCAAAAAGACGGCAAGTACGGGGCAAACATTGTGATCCGAGGGCAAGATGCGGTGCAGATCGCGTCGGCAATGACTAAATTGGAAAGCGCATTCCCGTTATGACACCGGAAACACTCACCTCCTTGATTGACGCAACTTGGCCGGCCAAGTCATTACACGACGTTGATGGCTGGACAATCCGTGAGGGTGCGGGGGGTGGTAGCCGCGTCAGTGCTGCGGCCGCCACAGAACGTTCCGATCTTGAAAAATATCCGACCGCTGTGCGCGCGATGCGTGAGTTGGGACAAACGCCGCTGTTTATGGTTCGCGCCGGTGAAGATGAGCTCGACGCATTGTTGGAAAGTGATGGTTACATCATTAAGGATCCAGTGACCTATTACACGGTTCCTACAGATCTGCTCGCGGTCCAACGCCCACCTGCCGTGACGTGCTTTCAAGTCTGGCCTCCGCTCGCGACTCAAGTCGAGATTTGGGCGCAAGGCGACATCGATGCCGCCCGCCTTGCAGTAATGCACCGCGTAACCGGAGCAAAGACTACCGTTCTGGGCCGCCAGAATGACACTCCGGCAGGCACTGCGTTTGCCGCCATCCACAACGGCACTGCGATGTTCCACGCAATAGAAACCGCAACCGCGTTTCGCCGTCAGGGTTTGGGGCGTCATATGCTAACCGCATTGTCGTTCTGGGCCAAAGAACAAGGCGCGGACACTGTTGCGTTACTGGTGACACGTGCCAATGTTGGGGCCAATGCGCTCTACGCTTCCCTTGGGATGACGCCCGTGGGAGGATACCATTACCGCATCAAACCGGAGACCTAGATGACACAAGATTTAATAACCGCCCTTAATTTGCAGCAAGCGGACCCGCTGCCGGACCACATCGCGAAATATTTTGACGTTTGTGATGATAAACTCGGGTTTGTTCCAAATGTATTGCGGGCTTATGCGTTTGACCCTGCCAAGCTTGATGCGTTTACGGCGATGTATAATGATCTGATGCTTGCGGATTCAGGCCTGTCTAAACTTGAACGCGAGATGATCGCGGTGGTCGTGTCGTCCATCAATAAGTGTTTCTACTGCCTCACCGCACACGGCCAAGCGGTGCGTGCTTTGTCCGGCGATCCAAAGCTCGGAGAGATGATGGTGATGAATTGGCGTGCGGCAAACCTTGATGCACGCCAAACAGCAATGCTGGCCTTTGCGGAGAAGGTTACAAAAGCCAGTGCAGAAACAAGCGAAGCAGACCGTCAATCTTTGCGCGATGCTGGGTTCAGTGACCACGACATCTGGGACATCGCGTCTGTTACAGGGTTTTTCAATATGACAAACCGCATGGCATCAGCCACGGACATGCGGCCAAATGATGAGTACCATTCACAAAATCGATGACACGATTTACTGCCATTCTTTTTGCGGCGTTGCTCTTCGTTAACGGTGCTGCCGCTGTGACGTTGGATATGCCAAGCAATGCGACGCTTGCAGCAGAAGACGTTGCCGGATTGGACAGTTACGCCATGCCGACCGGCCCGTGGACGCCTGATGGGTTTCCAATATTGACCGGAACCGGAGAAGTGCGCCAGCAAGCGTGGCAGGTTAAGGCATCTGGCCTGACGACGCTGCAGCTAGTGCAACCATTGACGGAGCAGCTTGCGGAGATGGGATTTGAGGTCTTGTTTAGCTGTAAGGATATTGACTGCGGTGGCTTTGATTTTCGGTTTGCCACCCCCGTCTTACCCACGCCAGCTATGCATGTTGATCTTGGCGACTATCGTTTCGTTGCGACCCAACGGGTCGGGGATGGCGACACCGAATTACTAAGTATTCTGGCAAGCCGATCGTCGACGGCTGGGTTTATCCAGATCACCCGAGTTGGTGCGAGCACGTCCGGCCCCGTTGCAAGCGCAGACGCGCCAGCCACACGGGCCATTTCTACGCCAACGATCACAGGTGATCTTGCGCAAACGCTTGAAACAGTGGGTTACTTTGTTCTGTCTGACCTAACGTTTCAAACCGGCTCTGCGCAGCTTGGGGAGGCCACGTTCGAGACACTCGATGATCTTGCTGAATATCTTGTAGCGAACCCTGAACGCACAGTTGCGTTGGTTGGTCACACAGATTCTGTGGGCTCGCTTGATGGCAACATTGCGCTTTCTAAACGCCGTGCTGGATCCGTTTTGGAGCGACTTGTAACGACTTATGACATTCCGCGCCGCCAGCTAGAAGCTGAGGGAATGGGATATCTTTCACCGGTTGCGACGAATTTGACCGAGGAAGGCCGTGAGGCGAACCGGCGCGTGGAAGTGATCGTTACGTCTACCGAATAATCTAATGTGGCCCAGCGCAGGGCGCCCCAAGCGCGTATAGCGACCGAGATCGCGCGCG
>DQCL01000172.1:17277-21811 GCA_003533975.1 Octadecabacter sp.
AGGCCTGTGCGCCGCGACAAATCGCCGATGGAATACATGAAGAAATCGCTTGAAGGTCTAGTTACTAGAGATAAGAGAACACTGCCTTCAAGGAGCACCCGAATGGGCCACAATCACACACATCATGCCCCCGCGGATGACCGCAACCTTTTATGGGCCATCGCTGTGAACCTCCTCCTCACGGTGGCGCAGATCATCGGCGGTATTCTGTCGGGATCCTTGGCGCTGGTGGCGGATGCGATCCATAATCTCAGCGATGCTGCGGCGCTGGTGATTGCCTTTGTTGCCCGTAAAATATCACGTCGGCCCGCCAGCATCGACATGCCGTTCGGCTATGCGCGGATCGAAACCGTTGCTGCGCTGATCAACTATACCTCCTTGCTGATCATCGGTCTTTACCTCGCCTATGAAGCCGTCTGGCGGTTCTTTGAACCCCAGCCAGTGGTCGGCTGGATGATGGTCATCGTTGCCGGTATCGCCTTACTTGTGGACGCCATTACGGCCGCCCTGACCTATACCATGTCAAAGGACAGCGTGAACATCCGCGCCGCGTTCCTGCACAACCTCGCCGATGCCGCAGGGTCGATCGCGGTGATCGTCGCGGGGGTCCTGATCCTTGTCTTTGGATGGACATTGGCGGACCCGATCATCACGCTGATGATTGCGGGCTATATCCTTTGGATGTCATTTAATGAACTTCCCGCCGTCGCGCGAACCCTGATGTTGGCGCGCCCTGCTGCGATAGATGCGCAATCGGTTGTGGACAGAATCAAAGACATCGACGGCGTGACAGACGTCCACCATGCCTACATTTGGGATTTTGCGGATCATAAGGCAGCACTGTCGGCCCATGTGGTTGTCTTGGGTGACGACTGGCCGCGCGCGGACCACATTAAGGCGCAGATCAAATCCGCCCTGTCAGACCTGCACCTCGTCACCCTCGAAATGGAATGTGCTGCGCACGCTTGCACCGACGCGCCCACCTTTGGAGCATAAAAAAACGCAGCCCCCAATTCAATGGGCGGGCTGCGTTAAGTGAGGGCGTTGCACCCTTGGGAAACTTAGTGGGGTTACCAGGCGTCTGGGCCCTTTTCGGCGAATGAATTCACCAGGAAATCAATGAATGCGCGCACCTTTGGCTGCGTGAAGCGGCCCGGGGGATACACCGCATAGATGCCTTGGGTTTCAACCGGAAGATCAGGGATCGCCTCTTCGACCAGACCTTTTTCCAGCGCATCCGCATAGAGGAAGGATGGAAGGTAGGCGATGCCAAGACCGGAGATCGCAGCGTTCAACAGGGACTGACCATCGTTAACCGTCAGCCAACCCGCGGTGCGCACTTGGCGCTTTTCGCCGGACGGCGCTGTCAGTTTCCAAACAGCGGAGTTCGCTTGGTTGGAATAGTGAAGCAGCTTGTGTTCGTTCAGATCGTCGATCTTTTCAGGGCGACCGTATTGTTCGAAGTAGCCCGGAGCGGCAACCATTCGGCGCGACGTTTCGGTCAACTTACGGGCCCGCAATGTGCTGTCTTCCAGCTCACCGATACGAATGGCCATGTCGAAACCTTCAGATATCAGTTCAACGTAGCGGTTGTTGAGGACCATATTGACGGTGATGTCGGAGAATTCACTGAGAAAGTCACCAAGGACGGGGGACAAGTGGTTCACACCAAAGTCCGTTGCCACAGAGATACGCAGGAGGCCAGAAGGCGCTGACTGCATCGACGTCACAAGCGCATCTGCTTCGCCTGCATCATTCAGAACGCGGCGGGCGCGGTCATAGTAGGCAAGGCCGATTTCAGTCGGGCTAACACGGCGTGTTGTGCGGTTTAGAAGACGTGCACCAAGGCGCGCCTCAAGCGACGAAACATGCTTGGAGACAGCGGATTTGGAAATCCCCATCTTCTTGGCTGCGTCGGTAAATCCACCTTGGTCCACAACAGTGGCAAAGGCTTCCATTTCAGTAAGGCGATCCATACACGGTCCTCGGTATTACGTCTCTTGTTCGAGGATTTGTATCGCGGTGAAAAGGGGCAGCACTGGGGCGCGGGCCTGACAATTGCGGGGTAATGGCAGGACTGTTGCGAGGCAGGAAACAGGGAAACGCTGGGTTTCCAAGCCGTGTTTATCCGCCATTGCGCCTTATAACAGAGGCCAACAACTGCTTAACCAAGGCTGACAACACTCGGTAAGGATTGCTCTGATCCACGGTGCCACGCAAGGATCGTGTCCCCAACAACGATGACCTGTGCATCGCGATTAGCCGCAGCCGGCACAAAGGAACACCCTGCCAGCGTCAGGATCGCCGTCAGCAGCAACATCCAAACCGTGATCCAATGTCTCGGGTTTCTCATCCAAGGTTTCATCCTGCGACGCTAAGCGCCAACGAAGGCAGAGCCAAGGCCGAGAGAGACGCCACACGGTAACGTGTTAGAGAGATGCGACCAAACGCGTACCCTGATCAATCGCTCGCTTCGCATCCAGTTCAGCGGCAACATCCGCACCACCGATAACATGGCAAGCTATGCCTATTGCGTCCAGCTCATCCGCGAGTGTGCGTTGTGGCACCTGTCCTGCGCACATCACAATCGTATCAACTGCGATCAACGTAGGGTTCTCACGTGCTTCACCAAAGCTCACGTGGAGACCTTCGGCGTCTATGCGTTCATAGTTGACGCCGCCAACCATCTGCACGCCTTTCATTTTAAGCGTGGCGCGGTGAATCCACCCTGTTGTCTTGCCCAACCCCTTGCCGAGCTTGGTCGCCTTACGCTGCAACAATGTAATATCGCGCACAGGCGCATCCGGTTGCGGCCCCTCAGGGCGAACGCCGCCACGGGTTTCCGATGGATCGCCAACGCCCCACTCTTCTAGCCATTCTTCGAGGTTCTCTGTCGGGCTGTCCTCCGTCGCCAGATATTCGGCGACGTCAAAACCAATGCCACCGGCCCCGATGATGGCAACACGCTTGCCAACCTTGGCTTTGCCACGCAACACATCAATATATGAAAGCACATTGGCGCCATCTTGACCTGCGATCTGCGGATCACGCGGTGCAACACCTGTCGCGATTATAACTTCATCAAACCCTTTTAGATCATCAGCCGTCGCATCAGCGCCAAGCGTCAGCGTGATCCCAGCCTGCGCAACTGCTGCGCGGTAATAATCAACCAAGCCCCAAAATTCTTCTTTCCCCGGCACCTGTTTTGCCATGTTCAACTGCCCGCCGATCTCGTCCGCGCGGTCAAACACAGTTACGTCCATCCCGCGCTCGGCTGCGGCTAGGGCTGACGAAAGGCCCGCCGGCCCAGCGCCGACAATCCCGACAGTCTTGGTAGAGGGTGACAAAACCAATTCGGTTTCATGCGCCGCCATTGGGTTCACCAAGCACGAAGCGATCTTCATTGAGAACGTATGATCAAGGCAAGCTTGGTTACAAGCGATGCATGGTGTAATCAGCGCGGCGTCTCCGGCCTCGGCCTTGGCCACAAAATGCGGGTCCGCCAAGAAGGGGCGCGCCATGCTCACCATATCCGCACAACCATCCGCCAATACATCTTCGCCCACCTGCGGTGTGTTGATACGGTTTGACGTGATGATCGGAATATTCACTTCGCCCATCAGCTTTTTGGTCACCCATGTGAACGCGCGGCGCGGCACAGAAGTCGCAATCGTCGGAATGCGGGCCTCGTGCCACCCGATACCAGTGTTCAGAATGTTTGCGCCGGCCGCTTCGATCGCTTTGGCAAGCATTACAACTTCTTCCCAAGTTGACCCATTGGGGATCAGGTCGATCATGCTGAGACGGTAAATAACGATAAAGTCAGGCCCGACGGCCTCGCGCACGCGGCGCACAACCTCAATTGGCAACCGCATCCGGTTCTCGTAACTGCCGCCCCAACGATCATCCCGTTTGTTGGTATGGGCCACCAAGAATTGGTTCAGGAAGTATCCTTCCGAGCCCATGACTTCGACACCATCATATCCGGCCTCTTTCGCACGCTCTGCGGCAGTCACCATGTCGCTGATCTGCTGCTCGATACCGTCTTCGTCCAATTCCCGCGGCGGGAACGGCGAAATCGGGGACTTCACAGCGCTCGGCGCGACACAGTCTTTGGAGTAGGCATACCGCCCCGCGTGCAAAATCTGCATTGCAATCTTGCCGCCCGCATCATGAACGCGATCTGTTACGACTTTATGGTTTGCGATGTCCTGATCTGAAAACAAACCTGCGGCACCCGGAAAAACACCGCCTTCGGGATTCGGCGCCATGCCTCCGGTCACCATAAGGGCGACACCGCCGCGTGCACGTTCAGCATAGAACTCCGCCACCCGGTTCCAATCGCGTGTTTCCTCAATCCCCGTATGCATGGACCCCATCAGAACGCGGTTCTTCAACGTCGTGAAACCCAAATCAAGTGGTGCCAGTAAGTGCGGATAGGTCGACATGATTAACTCTCCTAGAAATCCGTTTCATCTTGCCGAAGGTTGACGCGTACGTCACCCCAAACGCGGCGTCACCCTGCCTTTGTGTC
>DQCL01000172.1:21822-32501 GCA_003533975.1 Octadecabacter sp.
CTAGCTTAGTTGTTCGCAGTTTCGACGCAATGGCGACGGAATGCCTTTTTCAGCATGTCCAGTTCGGCGCGTAACAAAGACATTTCAGCGCGAATATCTTGGGAGAGAGCATCACCCGCGACAATTGAAAAACTGCCCAAAAGCATGTCTTCCCTGCGATCCCGTATCACAAATGTCTGCACGCCGTCTGCGATGCGATCGGATGGGATCGGCACGCTCACACGCCATGTTTCGTCAACACGGTCTTCTTCAACCACAACACCTTCAACTGGAAAATCCAGATGCGTCACTTCGATGTTCGGTTTCCAATCCGCTTCGCGGCCGTGATGTTTCAGCGATCCATGCCAAACCCCCTCAACGAGGCGCAATTTGGTCAGCACAATACTTTCAGACATAGTGCCCCCTTAAAGCTCCGCGCGTGGATGGCGCGAGAATGTCATATCGCGGATCGTAACTTGGTTCATCTCTGGTCCTTCAAAGATCAGATCAATCCACATCGCCTCGACGCGCTTTTCGTTTAGTTTTGTGTACGCCAAGTCAAACTCGACCATCACCTTGTCACCGTCCATTGGCAGTTCACGAACAATCTGTTCGGTGTTCGGCCCGTGCCGCACGTTCAGGCGCGCGAAAATCTCTAGTGGTTTCTCCACTTCGACAATTGCTTCCATGCGAATCAAATGCCGACGCAGCAAACCTTCGCAAGACGTTTGCGGCAGGTTCAACACGAGGCTCAGGAACGAACCATCAAAGCGGAACACGTCCATGCGCAACCCAAACGGAGCTAAATCTGCTTCGCGCGTATTGCGAAGCTGGCGCAGGGTAAGTTCGGATATCTGGCAATCGTGGAAGATTGTAACCTCATCTCCCAGCATGGTTTTACTGTCGAGCGAAGCCATCCCCTTGACCGGAAGCGCGCCGCGCCACAGTTGCGGGCGCCACGACCAGTCGGTTCCCGCTGGCTTGGGAAACGCCGAAGACCCGATACGCGGCAGCGCCAAACGGCTATCGGCGGTGTAAGTCAGCTCATCCAGTTTCTGTCGTAAAATACGGGCTTCGTTGCGCTGATTGCGCAACAAGGACAGGTCCGTCGTACCAGCAGCGTTCGCCGCACGGGACCAAAACGCACGCGCGCGCCGCGAAAGCAGCTTTTCGAAGAGAGAGATGCGTTGCTGTCCCATTACGGTAAGATAGAATCCTTTTGTCCCGACCATACCTGCCAAATTGTTTCGCAAAAGGAAACAATTTGCGGGATTTTCTTCGCAGTATCAGCGGTTTTATTCAGTGACGGCCTCAGCAACGGTGACAGGCGCGTTAACTTCGCCCAGTTCATCCATCGCGACCGTCAACAAACGCTCGCCTTCACCACGGCTAAGTGCTTCACGATCGAAACTAAGGACCGAAACCGTCGTGAGCCGCCCATTGATGTCTAGGAAGCCGCGCCATTGTGGGCCGCTTGTCCCAACAAACACAGGGCCGGACGTGTCCTCAAACCGTGCCATAACACCGGTATCGCCGGTGACGGTGGATACCTCAGAAACATTGTCGAGGTCACCGTTGCTTGCCAGTAAAGCACGACCACTTTCTGTCTCAAGGAACTGCGCGAACGCTGTTTCTTTACCCGCAACGCTCGCGGTGTCTTCATCGCCGAACTGAATGGTGATCAAGCCGTCTAGCGTTGGCATGACCGCTGCACCCTCTGACAAGAGAGCGCAACCAGCGAGCACCGCAAAGCCGCGCCGTGCGTTGCTTGCGCCTTGATCGACACAATACCCTTCAGGGCCACGGGCACGCACGTCACCGCCCAACAGCGACAACGTGCGAATTCCTTCATTCGTAGCATCAGGCGCAGCGCCGACACGAGCCAACTGACCTGCGACATTACCGGCAATGCCTTCGATATCTTCACAGCCGGACAGACCAAACGCGATCAATCCTAGAACACACAAACGCACAGACATGGTCCTTACAGGTCCATGTAGATATGGCGTTCTTCTTTCGCACCAGGATGAGTCACAGCGCCGTTCAAAGCGCCGCCAACTAGCTGCGCGTACTTCCACAGTGCACCGGATGTGTAGATTGTCTCTCTCGGGCCAGCCCATTCAGATTTGCGCTTTGCAAGCTCGTCATCGCTCAGATCGACTGACAACTCACCTGTCACCGCGTTGATCGTGATCATGTCGCCGTCTTTCAACAGGCCAATTGGCCCGCCGTGCGCCGCTTCTGGGCCAACGTGCCCAACGCAAAATCCGCGTGTCGCGCCAGAGAAACGGCCGTCCGTGATCAGGGCCACCTTTTTACCCATGCCCTGACCAGACAATGCAGCTGTGGTCGCCAGCATTTCGCGCATTCCTGGACCACCAGATGGACCTTCGTTGCGGATAACCAGAACTTCGCCCTCTTCGTAAGCGCGTACTTTAACTGCCGCGAACGTGTCTTCTTCGCATTCGAACACGCGAGCAGGGCCGGTAAAGGACTGCTCGTCTTCCGACATGCCAGCAACCTTCACGATCGCGCCTTCAGGTGCGAGGTTCCCCTTGAGGCCAACAACGCCACCCGTTTTTGTGATCGGGTTTTCGACAGGGTAAATTACTTTGCCATCGGCCTCGCCTTTGATCATGTCGAGTTCTTCGCCGATGACCTTGCCACTCGCAGTCATGCAATCGTCATGCCACAGGCCAGCCTTTTGCAGTTCTTTCATGACGATTGGAACACCGCCCACCTCAAACAGGTCCTTGGCAACGTATTGGCCGCCTGGCTTCAGGTCGACGAAATATGGCGTGTCGTGGAAAATATCGCAGACGTCGAACAGGTTGAAGTCGATCCCAGCTTCGTGGGCGATTGCCGGAAGGTGCAGGCCAGCATTGGTGGACCCACCGGTACACGCAACAACACGCGCCGCGTTTTCAAGCGACTTTCGCGTTACGACATCGCGTGCTCGGATGTTCTTGGAGATCAGGTTCATCACCGCTTCACCGGACGCCTCACCATACTTGGCGCGATCTTCGTAAGGGGCGGGCATGCCAGAGCTGTTCAACAGCGCCAAACCAATCGCCTCGGACACACAGGCCATTGTGTTGGCTGTAAACTGGCCACCACAGGCACCCGCAGACGGGCAAGCAACCCGTTCAAGCACAGCGAGTTCACCGTCAGACATTTCACCCGCTTGGTATTTGCCAACGGCCTCGAACATGTCCTGAACGGTGATGTCTTTGCCGTTGTGTGACCCCGGCAGGATCGACCCGCCGTACATGAAC
Organism: Octadecabacter sp.; assembly: GCA_003533975.1. GTDB lineage: Bacteria > Pseudomonadota > Alphaproteobacteria > Rhodobacterales > Rhodobacteraceae > Octadecabacter. The sequence goes on from DQCL01000172.1 coordinate 25,077, forward strand.
ACAGACGGCGTATTCAAACGCACCATCGCCATCATCATGCCCGGAAGGGATTTGTCACACCCTGCAAGGCCGACAATCGCATCATAGCAGTGGCCGCGCATTGTCAGTTCTACTGTATCCGCAATCGCATCACGCGACGCGAGAGAGCTGCGCATACCTTCATGACCCATCGCGATCCCGTCCGTTACGGTGATCGTGGTGAATTCGCGCGGTGTTCCGTGGGCTTCTTTGACGCCCCGTTTCACAGACTGCGCCTGCCAGTTCAGAGCGATGTTACAAGGCGCTGCTTCGTTCCAGCATGTAGCAACACCAACGAAAGGTTGATTGATCTGCTCTTCCGTCAAATCCATCGCATAAAAGTAGGAACGGTGCGGCGCGCGCGATGGCCCTTCTGTTACGTGGCGGCTTGGCAGGTGTGTCTTGTCAGTGCGGTTCGCAGTCATCGCATTATCCTTCGGGAAATCTGTTCGGAAACGGTCTAAATCGCCAAAGCGAGGTCTTCAAGGTTCAATAGGCTTGGCATGCGGATGTGGACGCGGCACTCTGACGCTATGAAACTCACCTTCACACTGCTTCAGGGCGAATATGCCATCACCAAACTGCCCGCCGATGCCCCAATTCCCGATTGGATCGATCAAACCGGATTGGTCAGCATCACACGCGCTGATGACGAATTGTCTGTTGTAAGTCTTTCGAATGGGACCCCACCTGATGCAGACACCGGTTGGAGTGCGATGCGGGTTGATACGCTCGCCGCGCTCGATGAACCTGGTGTTGTGATGTCCGCCGTCACGCCGATTTCATCGGCTGGCCTCGGCGTGTTCGTGATCTCGACGCATTTGCGTGACTACCTGCTTGTGCGCACGGCCGAAATGAAACGCGTGCGAGCAGCGCTTACAGATGCGGGCCATTCACTTGCCTAATTGTTACGCCCCGATGAACACACGTGCCCGTGTTTTCGCGGGAACAGCGCATTGGGCGTTCGTCGTCATTTCCATTGCAGTGCTGTGGTACGGATTCCAAATTGTCTTCTTTTCGATCTATGCGATGTGGGCACAAACACCAAGAATAGTCTCTAATCCTGCGGTACTTGACGAGTTCGCCTATGGTAGCACCCCAGCCGCAGTGCGTTGGACCCTCACAACGTTCGCGATTTATACGGGCTTGTTATTGGCCTCGACACGCGCCTTTCATGGGGTTGGCCTTCGGCAGCTAGTTGGCCCAATTCCCACCGCTTGGCACGAATTCTGGCGTGTTAGTCTCTATTTGATACCGATTTATGCGCTGCTGACAGTCCCGAGCTTGTTTGATCCCGAGGCGGAGCAACAATTTGGTGTTGCGGAATGGCTTTCGCTGCTTCCTGCAATCCTACCGCTGCTTTTCATCCAAATTAGCGCCGAAGAGCTTGTGTTTCGCGGTTACTTGCAAAGTCACATTGCGGCACTAACCCAGCACCCGATCATTTGGATGGGGCTTCCATCATTCCTGTTCGGATTGATCCATTACGATCCGCTGACTGTACCCTACTCGGCCTGGGCTTATGTCGCTTGGGCCACCTGTCTTGGTCTCGTCTGTGCCGACTTAACAGCGCGGTCCGGCACGCTTGGTCCTGCGTTTGCTGTGCACTTTATCAACAACGTCGGCGCGTTGGTTATCCTCGCTGCCGATGATTGGCTTTACGGCGCGGCACTGTTCGTTTGGCCGATGCACGGGCTGGCTTGGGAACCTTGGATACCATTTGAGGCTCTTTTACTCGTTACTGTTTGGCTTAGTGCCCGTCTCGCGATACGCCGCTGATTGCAATTCACTCCACGTCAGCTTATCTCATTTCCAACACCAAATGAGGGTCCCATGAACTGGATTTCCAACTACATACGCCCGCGCGTCAATTCCATCTTCTCGCGTCGCGAGGTGCCCGAGAACCTTTGGTCAAAATGTAGCGAGTGCGGCACCATGCTGTTTCATCGCGAATTGGCCGAGAACCTGAACGTTTGCACATCATGTGGCCATCATATGGCGATTACGCCGCGTGATCGTTTCACTGCGCTGTTTGACGGCGGGATTTTCGTAGACGTCGATGTTCCTGCCCCAACCGCAGACCCGTTGCTTTTCCGCGACCAGAAAAAATACCCGGACCGGATGAAGGCCGCTCTCAAGAATACCGGCGAGAAAGAGGCCATGCTTGTCGTCGAAGGTGAGATCGGGCGCACGCCAATCATCGCAGCTGCGCAAGACTTCAGCTTCATGGGTGGCTCAATGGGGATGTATGTTGGCAATGCGATTATCGCTGCTGCCGAACGCGCGGTTGAACTGAAGCGCCCACTGGTTCTGTTTTCAGCAGCTGGCGGTGCACGCATGCAGGAAGGGATTTTGTCCCTGATGCAGATGCCGCGCACGACGGTCGCCGTTGAGATGCTGAAAGAAGCGAACCTGCCCTATATTGTCGTGCTCACGCACCCAACCACGGGCGGCGTTACCGCGTCCTATGCAATGCTCGGCGATGTGCATATCGCTGAACCAAATGCATTGATCTGCTTTGCTGGCCCACGTGTTATTGAACAAACAATCCGCGAAAAACTGCCTGAAGGTTTCCAACGTGCTGAGTACTTGCTTGATCACGGGATGCTTGATCGTGTCACGCCGCGCGGCAAGATGCGCGATGAGCTAATCACGATTACACGCATGCTGATGGGTCTTGATCCGGTTGTCGCAGGTGAACTCCCCGCGCCAGAAGAGGAAGAGAGCGAGCAAGCTGAACCTGCGAAAACGGAAAAGGCAGACAGCGCGAGCGAGGATTGATCCTGTATGTCGCGCTTGCCGAAGCGTTCGGGGTTGTAACCTTACCACTTGACCGCACTGGACCCCTTGATGACCCAGACTTCCGATAAAATTCTTGCGCGCATGATGGCGTTGCACCCAAAGATCATCGACCTGACTTTAGACCGTATGTGGCGGTTGCTGAACGCGCTCGGCAACCCTGAGCGCCGCCTGCCACCCGTCATCCACATTGCCGGAACGAACGGAAAAGGGTCTACCCAAGCCATGATCCGTGCGGGATTGGAAGCACAAGGAAAGCGCGTTCACGCCTATACATCCCCCCACCTCGCGCGGTTTCACGAGCGCATTCGGCTTGCGGGTGAGCTGATTTCCGAAGATGCCCTGACGGACGCGTTGGATCGTTGTTATGCCGCCAACAATGGCGAAAACATCACCTACTTTGAGATCACAACCTGCGCTGCGATCCTCGCCTTTGCGGAAACGCCTGCGGATTATACTTTGCTCGAAGTTGGGCTAGGTGGACGGCTGGATGCGACCAACGTGATTACCCCCGCGCTGAGCATCATCACACCTATTGACCTCGATCATCAGCAATTCTTGGGGGACACATTGCCCGAGATCGCCGCAGAGAAGGCTGGAATTATCAAGCGCACCGTTCCGTGTATCGTTGGGCCACAACACGACGATGCGATGGACATTATTGAGGCAACTGCCGCCCGTCTTGGTGCGCCACTTGTTGCCTATGGGCAGCATTTTCATGTCTCGCAAGAACGCGATCGCCTGATTTATCAAGATGAAACTGGGTTGCTCGACCTCCCCCTACCTGCACTTCGCGGACCTCACCAAGTTCAGAATGCAGGCGCCGTTCTAGCTGCGCTTCGCCACTTTGGAGCCGATGAGGCAGCGTGCGAAGCGGCCCTAACGAATGTGACTTGGCCCGCACGTATGGAGCGCCTGACGTCCGGCCCCTTGGTCGAACGCTGTTCGCCCGCTGAACTTTGGCTTGATGGTGGGCACAACCCCGCGGCGGGCAAGGCGATAGCGGCCACGCTAGCCACGTTACCGAAACGCCCGACGCACGTCATATGCGGGATGTTGAACACCAAAGACGTGACGGGTTTTATGGCACCCCTTGCGCCGCACGTTCAATCGCTTACGGCGGTCGCAATTCCAGGCGAGGTGAACACACTACCGGCCCAAACGACAGCTGATGCGGCGACTTCGGCGGGCATTTCTGCGACGACAGCTGAAGACCTAAACGCTGCGCTCGACGCGATCATGAAGGTTGAACCAAATGCGCGTATTTTGATTTGCGGGTCGCTATATTTTGCGGGCCACGTCATGCGAGAAAACCTATGATCCGCCTTGCAGCACTTCTTACGATCCTTGCACTCCCATTGCAGGCCGCTGATTTTGAGTTTTGCTGGGAAGGCGAGAACGGCTATCGCATGGAAGGCACGATGAGTGTGCCTGACGCCGTGATGAACCGCTCCCTTCTTACCCATGATGATATCTCAGCGTTCTTTATCGTTGGCTTCAAGGATGACGTACCATTGGGGACTTGGGACATGCGTCAGCTGACAGCGACCACCAGTTGGAACCTCAGTTTCGACCCGCGTGGCATGATCTTCCCGACGGGAGGGATGCATGACAGCGAAAAGGGTCAAGCGTGGAATGCTGGCGGTCGGGCCGATGATTGTGGCGACCCCGGCTTTGGGTTCAATTCAGGAACAAACGCGCAAGACTTGTGCGTTAACAATGTTTGGCACACGGACAGCATGATCAGCCGATATACGCGTTTTCCGGTCTTCCCCGCAGGCTCCACAAACCTCGATTGTGGAGGTGTCGCGCTGCTCGGAAGTTTACCGCACACCACCCATTCCGCGAGTAAATAGACTCACTTACTGGAAAAACGAATCGCTTGGCACGTTTTCCTTTGACGAGTGATTCGCGATGCCTCTATATATTGCTTCCAAATCTATCTGGGCGCGGTCTTTCCTAATTTACCACAAGATCTAGCGCCAATCGTTGGGGGACGAGGGATGAAACGCACAGCTTTGGCTTGCACTTTGATGGCGCTTTCTAGCGCCAGTGCGGCTGAACTGCTCCCCGTGACTGCAGATGCGGTATTCACATTTAATGGCCAAGAGTTCACGATCTCTCGCGCAAGCACGATCGACGAAACAACGATCACGGCGCTGTCCCAAACATCCGCGACCTGCCCTAGCCCTTGCCTTTCCCCAATGGTCGTCGCACGCAATGTCCCGACATTGGGCGAGCTGGACGTGATCGACTTCTTGTCAAATCAGGTCGAGTCCGGTGAAGGCCTATTGATCGACGCCCGTTTACCTGCGGACCGCGCGTTGGTGTTTATTCCGGCATCGGTCAACATTCCTGCTGCGACCTTGGCCCCCACCAATCCGTATCGTGACGAGATATTGGTGGCACTTGGTGCCGAGCAGTTCCAAGGCGTATTCGATTTTTCTGACGTTATGTCGTTGGTTGTATTTGATGCTGGCCCTGCAACACAGGATGCCGCCACGCTCATCACTGATCTTCTTATAGCGGGATATCCCGCCGAAAAGATTGGGTATTACCGCGGTGGGATGTTGGTGTGGTCAACCTCCGGTCTTTCAACGGACGCGACACCGCAATGACAAACGATTTTCATACCCCATTCGACGCGCTGCTTGCGTTGGATGGATTCTTATTGCGGGAGCCTGACGTTTCAGGCACCGACACGATCTTGGCAGGACGAAGTGGCGCGTATCGAAACGCAACTTCGTGACACGCAGGCGAAACCAGTGGCGCTTTTTGGGGTGCGCTCACGTCACTGGGCACATATAAGAGCGCGCCCCACGAACAACCTAAACGCCGTAAGATTAGAGAGGCCGAAGATGAACCACCGAATTCTTATGGCCGCATTTTGCTTCATGGCCACCGCTGGAAACGCGCAGGATGTGCGCATCACGACATTTAAGTCTGACAGCACATTTGCGCTTAATGATCAGACTTTCACTGTGACGCGCAATCAGGACACTCAAGCTACTTTGGGCAGTGAATACGCACTGACGTCCCGAGCTTGCCCGCCCCATTGCCTACAGCCCCTAATCGTGGCGGACGGTGTAGCAACATTCGCTGAACTTGAGGTTCTGACCTTCTTGGAAGAACACGTTACCGGAGGCACGGGCCTATTTATCGACGCGCGCTCACCTGCTGATTACGCGACAGGTTCAATTCCGGGTGCCGTCAATGTGCCGTTCCCCACTCTCGCCGCTGAAAATCGGTACCGAGATGACATTCTTCGCGCACTCGGCGCGGTTGATAAGGGTGACGATGCCCTTGATTTCACCCAAGCAATGGCACTTGCCCTATATAGCGGCGGGCCATGGTCTGATGATGCACCAACTGCAATTGAACACTTGCTGGCTGCGGGTTACCCCGCTGAAAAACTATTCTATTTTCGTGGTGGCATTCAGGCGTGGGCACACGTTGGTCTGACTATTCAACACTCACAAAACCCCGGTTAATCCGATTTAAGGCTCCCAGTATGATCCGCACGACTGTCGCTCTCTTTCTCTTCGCCATTGTTGTATGTGGCCTTATTATTCTTCGTCCTTTCAGTAGTGGGGAGGAAGTCGCAGGTGATCGCCTTGGCACACCGATTGAAACGGATGTTGAAGTTACACGCGCAGCACCGACAGATTTGGCTGCCCTCGCAGAAGCTGCAACGGCGCCCCTCGTCACTAATGCCGCGACAGGTTTGGTAGAGGCACCGCGCCGTATCGACGTTGCGCGCCCAAACACGGACGACACCCGTTTGTCAGATATGACGAACAACGTTCTGGCTGAGCTTGGGTTTGCAGGCGTCGAAACAGTGACCACAAACAGTCAAACACAGCGCCGATCAACCTCTGATATTCTCGCGGGTATCGAGGCCGCGACAGGCCATCGTTCGGTTCTTGAGGAAAGCGAAACACTCGAAGCAATTGTGATCGCGGCATTGCGTGCTGGTGAAACGGATGAACGGATCGACACAATTATCAACGAAGCGGCAGCAGCGGGGACAGTGGCCGTCCCTGAAATCCTCGTCACGTCTGACGGCCGTGTCGACACCCACGTGTTGCTTAACAACATTGTAACACAGGCCCAAATCGCATCTGGTGGCGCTGCTCCGACAGTTCCGGAAGTCTCACCGGACAATACAGCGGGTATGGAAGTACGCGTTGTGCAACGCGCGACGGATGAAGTTGAAGCGCGTTTTTACACAGTGCAGAACGGCGATAGCCTCGGCGCGATTTCGATCAAGTTTTTTGGATCAATCCAACACTACGAGACGATTTTCGAGGCGAACAAAGGTCTGCTTTCTAGCCCAGATCGTATTCGCGTTGGGCAGCGCCTCGTGATTCCACAACTGGACGCTTAGGATTTACCCCAGTCGGCGCCTTGCATCTCTCGCAGGCGACTGGCGGTGCGTTCAAACTCAAACACGCCTTCACCTTCGATATAAAGCATCTCAGGTTCAGCTGCTGCAGATGCGATCAGCTGAACCTTTGCCTCATAAAGCGCGTCGATCAACGTCACGAACCGTTTGGCCTCATTGAAATTCGCACGGCCCAGTCGCGGAATGTCTTCCAGCACGAGAAC
>DQCL01000172.1:32600-46697 GCA_003533975.1 Octadecabacter sp.
TGGTTAACTGCTGCCACGTCGTTTGAATACCTTCGCGGGCATCTGTGTTGTTTGGCGTGAAGTAGTTTTGCGCACCTTCCAAGAACGACTGGCGGTAATCCACCTCGCTCGATAATTCGTGCACGTCCATCCGGTCTTTCAGCAGAGAGATGAAAGGCAAGAAAAGTTGCCTATTCAAGCCGTCTTTGTACAGCTCATCTGGCACGCGGTTAGATGTCGTAACGACGACAACCCCAGCAGCGAAAAGCGCCTCGAACAGTCGACCCACAATCATCGCGTCAGTAATGTCGCTAATCTGCATTTCGTCGAATGCCAGAAATCGTACCCGCCCCGCCAAATCCGCGGCGACCGGTGCGATCGCATCTTCGACGCCACCCTTGCGCGCTTCGGCAATCGCCGCGTGGACCCATTGCATAAACTCATGAAAGTGGCTGCGTTGTTTTGGAACCTGAACAGCCTCGTAAAGCAAATCCATCAACATGGATTTCCCGCGCCCGACGCCGCCCCAAAGGTAAAGCCCCTTCGGCCCATGAACAGGGGCGGCCTTGCGAAACCATCCACTTTTAGGAGCATCCGGCACGTCCAACACCGCGGCCCGCACGCGATCCAGCGATGCGAGAGCTGCGCGTTGTACCGGATCATCGTGCAGCAAACCCGCTACGACACGACGTTCATATTCTTCTTGGACCGTTCCCATATCGCCTTGTTAGTCACCCAAGCCAAGCCCTGCAATCCGCACTGCGGTTTCTTCGGGTTAAAACCCCGTTCAATCGGTCGTCTGTGATTTCTCCCATCACAATTCCCAGATTGACCTGACATCCGTTTCCACTTTTAAGTTTCCGAATGGAGCGCCAAACAAACCTTATCACGCCCGTCCTTGTCGCAGGCTGTGTTATTATCATGATCAGCTTTGCTGTTCGTGCCTCTTTTGGTGTGTTCCAGATTCCCATTGCAGATGAATTCGGCTGGGCGCGTGCAGAGTTTTCATTGGCCATCGCGTTCCAGAACCTTGCATGGGGTATTGGACAGCCAATTTTCGGAGCGCTAGCCGAACGCTTAACAGATCGTAAAGCAATCATCATCGGCGCAATCATATATGCCATTGGCCTTGTGTTATCATCGAACGCGGTGTCCCCAATTGCACACCAGACCTATGCTTGGCTTGTCGGTTTTGGCATCGCGGGCACAGGCTTCGGTGTCATTCTTGCTGTTGTTGGTCGCGCCGCGTCTGATGAGAACCGCTCAATGTCGCTGGCCATTGCCACGGCTGCCGGTTCGGCCGGACAAGTTTTCGGTGCGCCTGTCGCTGAGTTCCTACTTGGCATCATGCCGTGGCAGTCAGTGTTCCTCGTGTTCGCCGGAGCGATCCTTGCGTCGCTCATGATGTTGCCAATGATGCGCGCACCGACGAGTGCTTCCAAGCTTGAGCTAGAAGAAACCATTGGGCAGGTCATCACGCGTGCATTTCGTGATCCAACTTACACATTTATCTTCCTTGGTTTCTTTTCATGTGGCTACCAGCTTGCGTTTATCACAGCACATTTTCCCGCGATGATTACCGAAATGTGTGGTCCGATTATGCCTGGCGGCGCGCTGCATAACTTAGGCGTCACCACGACTTCGGCTCTCGGCGCGGTGGCGATTTCCCTTATTGGGCTCGCCAACATTGCCGGCACGCTCCTCGCGGGTTGGGCTGGCAAGCGCTATTCCAAAAAATATCTTCTCGCGGGCATCTATACGGCCAGAACTGTTGTCGCTGCCTTGTTCATTGCTTTCCCCATCACCCCGTCAACGGTTGTTATGTTCTCGATTGTTATGGGATCGCTCTGGCTTGCCACTGTTCCGCTCACAAGCGGGTTGGTCGCGCATATTTATGGGCTGCGCTATATGGGAACGCTTTATGGCATCGTGTTTTTCAGCCACCAGCTTGGCAGCTTCTTAGGCGTCTGGCTTGGCGGGCGCCTTTATGATGCCTACGGATCCTACACAGCTGTTTGGTGGGTTGGCGTCGGCATTGGTGCATTCTCAGCGGTTATACATTTGCCCATTCGTGAAGACCGACGGACACCTTTGGCTTCGGCAAGCCAAGCAAACTAGTTTCCAGTATTAACCTGTCCAGCGGCGTCTCGTAGTGCGTCTCGCAGCACCTCAACAATCTGCGCCGAGTGGGTATAACCCACACTATGATCCGCATCCGGTATGACCTCTTGGCGGCTATTTCGGTTCCACTGCGTCAACGTGCCCAGAGACTTAAGCGGGATAATTTCATCCTTCTCAGCCCATATCGCGACCACTGGAATGTCTTCACGCCCGATCGCCCTATGTGCATCTTCTTGCACATCGTTAAGCATGTGTCGGCGGCTCGACAAAACTGAGCGAAGGAACCCTCGGCTTTGGTATTCAGCGGTTTGGAGCTCAACAATGCCGGTAATGTCAAATTTCTGGCCCAGTTGCGCACGCAAAGCTTTTCGATCTTTTCGTGCGGCGATGACAGCGTGAAGCCAATCTCCGAAAAAGGGGATCGTGCGGCACACTTTCGTCAGCTTGTCTTCGCGCAACCAAATCCCACCAGAAGCCAGTAGGACAAGACGCGTTACGCGGCTTGGATGGAGCATGCTAAAATGCGTGACGATCGATCCACCCATTGAATACCCCATCAACGTAACGTCACCGGTTAGGCCTTGGTGTTCCAAAAGGTCTTCCAGCTGCTTGGCAAAGAAATCACCCGTTTGAGCGCCCTGCGGCGCATCAGAAAATCCGCGCCCGTACAGGTCATAGACAAGAACCCGATACCCAAGCTTTGTTAGCCCTGCAGCGATGCTGTACCAGACAGGGCTGGGGGTCGTTAATCCATGTACGCATACAATCACCGGCCCACGCGCTTCGCCAAACCATTGATAGTGTGTCACACCTTGGCTCAACCTTGCGAAACGCCCTGGGGCTTTTGCTCGGAACGCATCTGCGCCATGTCGACGGCGTTCCGCCAACACGGGCAAGCACGCCAATCCGCCAATAACCAAAAGCGGCAGTAACCAACCCAACATTCTTACTTCCCTTTCCAGACATCTAAAATATAGCGGCTCGTCATCAGGTCCAGATGCGCGCCGCCTCCGTTTTTGAACAACGTGATCTCATCAGAGGATCGCCGCTGAAATTGTTCCAAATCGTAGTAATCCGCCACGACATGATCATCGCTTATCACACCTGCCTCCAACGGAATCTTAAGCTCACCAATGTGGTCCATTGTCGTCGCGTAGCTGTCCACAAAAACGCGCGCACGAAGCAATGCTTCATCATCGGCTTCGCGCATGTCGGGTCGATATGCACCAATAAGGTCAATGTGCTGACCCGCACGAAACCATGCACCTCTGAGAAGGGGCTCAGTCGTCATAGTCGCTGACGCAACGATGTCAGCGGCCTTCACCGCCGCCTCCAAGTCAGGGGCAACAACAACACCTTCACAGTCCTTTGCGAACTGTTCAGCGCCCTCTTTTGACCGGTTCCAGACACTAAATAAAGCGTTGGGAAATGCCGTCGAATAGGCCTCCCAAAGCGAACGGCCGACTGCTCCTGCGCCAACAATCAATATTCTTTCGCTGTCCGGGCGTGCCAAACGCCGCGCCGCTAAAAGGCTGTCACCCGCTGTTTTCCATTTGGTCACAAGATGGAAATCTACAATCGCTTCCAGTTGGCCGTTGTCATCGGAAAACAGGTTAACAGCACCATTCACCATCGGCTTTCCGAGCGCCTTATTGTCGGGAAAAATCGTAGCGCACTTAACGGCCAGACCCATACCATCAATCCAAGCGGATCGGTTTAATAAGGTCTCTTTGCCGCGATACATCAACACGTCTTGGACGTTTGCTTTCGGGCGTTCATGGCCTTGTGCCAGCGCATCGGTAAGGGCGAGCCAGTCGAGACCTTTCTGGCCTTCATCAAAGGGAATAAACTCAGTCATTTTGCTGCCTCCGGCGTTAACAAGCCTTCTTGAACCAGCCGTTCAGCCCATCCAGTCGGCCCTTCAAATAAATGTGTTTGCCAGCCACGTGCACGTGCGGCTGCAATGTTGTCACCGCGATCATCTACGAAAAGCAATCCTCCCGGTGCAATTCCGCAATCGTTTTCGACGTGTTCATAAATTGCCGCGGCTGGTTTGATGACCTGCAGCGCACCTGAGATGTAGCGTTTGTCAAATTCCTCGAGGAACGGGTATTCAGGCTCAGCAATCGCGAAGGTTTCGTTGCCGAAATTCGAAAGAGCAAACACCGGATGCCCTGCGCGACGCAAAGCCCGCAAAAGCCGAACAGAATGGTCGATCACCGGGGATGCCATTTCGATCCAGCGGTCGCGCCAGAGCGTTAGCTCATCCGTCCATTCAGGGTTCTGCGCAATCATCTCTGTGAGCACATCGTGGAATACCTCACCTGCATCCACCCGATCATTCATTTCATGAAGCTGGATCGCCTCAAAGAATTCAGCGCTGCGTTCTGCACCGATTACGCGGTCAAAGAACCGCTCGGGCTGCCATTCGATCAGGACGTTTCCAATATCAAAAACGATAGCTTGGACGGTCATATACTGACTCCTTCTTATTGCAGCGTAGCAGTATCACGGTTTCATCAAAGTGTTTTAACCGCACGCAGCTCACGTTCCAGTGCATCTAGAAAACGCGAACGATCCGCTTTGGAGAACGCTTTTCCTCCGCCTTGGCGAAACGGGTCAGCGGCACGGATGTCCGCCATAAGGTCACGTGTTGCGAGAATGTTGCCGATATTGGCCTGCGTCAGCGCCTCACCGTTATGTTTAAGAACACGCGCACCAGCCTCGACGCATTTCGCGGCCAAAGGTATGTCGCCGGTGATAACAACGTCACCCGTCACAGCGCGATCGGCAATCCACATGTCTGCAACATCAGGGCCGTCAGGGACGATAACTGTTTCGACAAGCGGATTTTGCGATGGGCGTAGACCACCGTTGGATACAACGAACATACGGACACCGTGGCGCGTGCCGACCTTCTCAACCTCGGCCTTTACCGGACAGGCATCTGCGTCGATATATATGCTCACGCCCAGAGCGCCTCTGCGTGGAAGTTCATGTGGTCTTCCATGAACGAAGCAATAAAGAAGTAGCTGTGATCATACCCCTTTTGCAGGCGAATGATCCCTTCTTGGCGCTGCGCTGCAAATGCAGCTGAGAAGGCTTCATTCCCCAAAAGGTCCCAGAATTGATCGTTCGTTCCGGTATCGACAAGCATCGGCCCGTCAAAGCCTTTGCTTTGCATCAGGATGGTCGCGTCATGCGTCTCCCAGTCTGCCTTACGCCCCAAATACGCCGCGAATTGCTTGCGGCCCCAGTCGCTTTGGGTCGGGTTGCAGATTGGCGCGAAGGCCGAAACGGATCTAAATCTGCCAGGGAGAGCCATCGCCATCGTCAGCGCCCCATGCCCCCCCATAGAATGTCCTGTGATGGATTGGCGCGTCATGTCGATTTCGAAGTTTTCTGCGATGAGCGCGGGGAGTTCGTCGGCAGTATAGGTCCACATTTTGAAGTGCTTTGACCAAGGTTCTTGTGTGGCGTCGATATAAAAACCAGCACCCTGCCCTAGATCATAGGCCTCATCATCGGGCACATCTTCGCCACGCGGGGACGTGTCCGGAAACACGAGCGCGATACCTTGCTCGGCCGCCCATGCCTGTGCGCCAGCTTTGGTCATCGCATTCTCGTGGGTGCAGGTAAGGCCGGACAAGAACCATAGAACCGGAACAGGGCCATCTTTAGCTTCTTCGGGCATAAAGACGGCGAACGTCATGTCAGTTCCAGTCGATGTGGAATGGTGCTTGTAGACGCCTTGAACGCCGCCAAAGCAGGCATTTTCTGAAACGACTTCCATCAGTTGGTTCCTTCGTAGGTAGTTAGGATTTCTTGCAAATCCTTTTTCTTCTTCGCAATCGCAGGGACCGTTGCATCTTCGGCAGGATGTCCCACCGCAAGGATCATGATTGGCTTTTCGTTCTCTGGGCGATCACACAATTCATTCAAGAATTTCATCGGGTTCGGCGTGTGCGTAAGGCAGGATAGCCCCGCAGTATGGAGCGCTGTGATCAGCATTCCCGTGGCGATACCAACGCTTTCAGGAACGTAATAGTGCTTAACGCGCTCACCATCTCGCTCTCCCCAACGCTGGGCGAAAATAACGATGAGCCACGGCGCGATGTCGAGATGCGGCTTGGAGGCATCGGTGCCGATAGGTTCTAACGCCTTGAGCCACGCGTCACCCCCTCCGCCGCTATAGAATTTTTCCTCTTCGTCTTCCGCCGCTTTGCGAACAGCAGCCTTCATCGCTGGATCGTTAATCGCAACGAAATGCCACGGTTGTTGGTTGGCACCGCTGGGCGCAGTTCCGGCTGCAAGCACGCAGGCCTCGATCACGGCCTTGGGGACCGGCTTATCTGTATATTCCCGAATGGAATGACGGGTTTTGACATGTGCGTAGAACCGTTCAGCTTCGGCCAGCATCTGTGCGTCATCATAATCGGCGCGGTCTGGCAGTGGCAGGGCGGAATAGGTAGGGGGCGTGTTTGCCATTGGTGTTCTCATCTATGTGACTGCCGCGATAACCGCGGTGATTGTGAATACGCTCAAGGCCGTTGAAATCAGGATCGATGCTGAAACTCGAGTTGGCGCAACGCCGTAATGTTGCGCGAGAATGTAGACATTTCCAGCGACGGGCAAGGCCGCAGCTGTGATCATCACGCCAGCCGCATAGGGATCAACGGGAAACATGACGAGTGCCGCAAATGCAACGGCACCAGGGTGTAGAACGAGTTTTGCAAAAGCGAGCCAGCCCGCAACCGCCAGTTTCTCGGCAGATTTAGTCGCGAGTGATGCGCCGATGGCGAACAATGCCCCCGGCGTCGCAGCTGCGCCCAGTATCGCCAAGAACTCATTGGCGGGCTTTGGGATCGGCAAACCAAATGAAGACACAATGAGACCGAGCGAAATTGAAACAATCATTGGGTTTTTCATCAACCCCACGCCAACAGTCTTCAACACACCGACAGACATGCGCCCATCACGAGACCCCGTAATCAAGATCACGATGAGTGAACCAAATACGATCAGGTCTACTGCAAGAACCAGCATGACAGGGCCGATCGCCTGTTCACCAAGTAAAAGAACCAACATTGGAATGCCCAGAAACCCGACGTTTCCAATGACTGCGCATTGGGCTTCAACCGCCGCTTCTTCAATGCCGCGCCTTCTTAGTAACGCAACGCCGGTCGCGATAAGGTAGATAAAAAGCGTGCCCCATAGGTAAGCGAACACAAATGGCCAATCGAGGATCTCGATCAGGGACAAGTTCGCGGAAAAGCGGAACAGCATTGCAGATAGCGCAAAGTAGAACACGAATTTCGTGAGGTATGCCGTTGCCTCAGGCGTAAAGAAACCGGTACGTCCTGCACCATAGCCCAGCCCTATGAGCGCGAAGAATGGCAGCGTTTGGAGAAATATCTCTAACATGGCCTACGCTTAACACCGCGGCATGGCATGCAAAAGCCTCTAGCCGCTGCCGATAATCATACCTGCAGCCAGCACGAGCGCACCACCAAGGACCACCTGAAATGCAGCCCTAAAGAAAGGCGTTTGCATATAGCGGTTCTGAATCCATGCGATGGCCCAGAGTTCAATAAATACGACCGCAAATGCGATGATTGTCGCAGTCCAAAAGTCTGTGATGAGGTAAGGTAACGCGTGGCCCATACCGCCAAGTGTTGTCATCACACCCGCAGCAATACCGCGCTTAAACGGTGAGCCACGGCCTGAGATTTGGCCGTCGTCACTGGCAGCCTCAGTAAAGCCCATTGAAATGCCGGCACCGATGCTGGCAGCAGAGCCGACTAGGAAAGTCGTCCATGTGTCTTGTGTGGCAAAGGCTGTTGCGAAGATCGGAGCGAGCGTCGAAACGGATCCATCCATCAGACCCGCGAGACCGGGCTGCACCCAAGTCAGAACGAACTGGCGGTGGGCTGCGTCTTTCTCCTCAGTATCCGCATCTAGGCTGACATTCTCGGCCACCAACTCGCCGGCGCGTTCCGAATGCCCTGCTTCTGCTGCCGCTAGGTCGCCAAGCAACGCACGCGTCTGTGCGTCGGTCGACGTTTTTGCCGCTGTTTCGTAAAACCGCTGGGCATCGCTTTCCATTTGGCGGGCTTCGTCTCGGATACGCTCTAGTCCCAGATTTTCAACAAGCCATACAGGACGTCGCGCATAGAACCCCGCAACGTGTTCACGGCGAATGAGCGGAATCGTATTTCCGAACCGGCTTTGGTGCATTTCGATGAGGCGGCGGCGATGCCCATCCTCCTCTGACGCCATGCCTTCAAATACCGAAGCGGACGCGGGGAAATCGTCGCGCAGTCGCTCCGCATAGCTACGATAGATCCGCGCGTCGTCTTCTTCCGAGGAGATCGCTAGCGCGAGGACCTCCTGTTCGGACAAGTCTGAGAAGCGTTTTCGGTTTGATAGCCCAGGGATCATAGCAACTCTCGCGGTTAGAATGGTTCTAATGTAACGAGTATACCATCCAGCACAAGACTGCCAGTCGTTTGACGATACCGGCAACGCTTGCATCGAGCAGGGGCACCCCGCGTCGCCTTGCCCGTTCTAAACGGTTCAGTTTATAAAACTGGGTAGGGAGACCAGTTCATGACAGACGGAGAACCAACGGTGAAGCGCGGGCGCAAGTTCGACCAAGTGCTGAGCGGTGCGCGCGATATCTTCATGGTCGATGGTTTTGAAGGGGCAAGCGTCGATGACATCGCCAAGACAGCGGGCGTTTCGAAAGCCACGCTTTACAGCTATTTTCCTGACAAGCGCCTATTGTTCATGGAAGTCGCCAAAATGGAATGCGTACGCCAAGCGGACTCAGCCATCGAAAACATTGATATGTCTGAGCATGCAGACAAAGTCCTAACGCAGACTGCGTGGCAAATGGTTCGCTTTTTCACGTCCGACTTTGGCCAACGTGTATTTCGGCTTTGTGTCGCTGAAAGTGACCGCTTCCCCGAATTGGGGCGCGAATTTTACCAAAGCGGGCCGGCATTGGTACGTGAGAAGCTCGTTAGTTTTCTGAAAGTCGCGATATCACGTGGTGAACTGGAGATTGACGATCTGGCACTTGCCGCCGATCAGTTCAGCGAACTGTGCAAAGCAGATCTGTTTCCGCGGCTAATTTTCAGTATAGATATGACGTTCGACGAGCGCCAGAAAGAGCGGATCGTAACGGGCGCAGTGAAGACATTCCTTGCGCGTTATGCCGCCTAGCCTACCGCAGGCCCGATCACCGACCGGACCTGCGCCTAAGTATTAGTAAACGACTACGCCGCGGATGCTTTCGCCTGAATGCATCAGATCGAAGCCTTTGTTGATGTCGTCGAGAGACATGGTGTGCGTGATCATCGGGTCGATCTCGATCTTTCCGTCCATGTACCAATCCACGATTTTCGGCACGTCCGTACGACCTGAAGCGCCGCCAAAGGCGGTTCCGCGCCAACTGCGGCCAGTCACAAGCTGGAAAGGACGGGTTGAAATTTCGGCACCCGCAGGTGCGACCCCGATAATGATGCTTTCGCCCCACCCTTTGTGCGCTGCTTCCAACGCAGTGCGCATTACCTGAACGTTGCCGGTTGCATCGAACGTGTAGTCCGCACCGCCACCCGTTAGTTCAACCAAATGCGCAACAAGATCACCCTCAACGTTTGACGGATTCACGAAGTCAGTCATGCCGAAGTGCTTTGCCATGTCGATTTTGCTGTCGTTCAGATCAACGCCGACAATTTGGTCAGCCCCGGCAAGGCGCAGCCCCTGAACAACATTCAAGCCGATACCACCCAGCCCGAAAACAATCGCAGTGCTGCCGATCTCAACCTTAGCAGTATTGATAACCGCACCGATGCCCGTCGTTACACCACACCCGATGTAGCAAATCTTATCGAATGGAGCGTCCTTACGGACCTTCGCCAGTGCGATCTCAGGAACAACCGTGTGATTGGCGAATGTCGAACAGCCCATGTAATGGTGGATTGGGGTTCCATCGAGCATCGAAAAACGCGTCGATCCATCGGGCAACAACCCGGCACCTTGTGTGCTGCGAATTTGCTGACACAGGTTCGTTTTGGGGTTCAGGCAATACTCACACTCGCGGCATTCTGGGGTGTAAAGCGGGATGACATGATCGCCCACTTCAAGGCTTGTAACCCCTTCGCCGACTTCAATAACCACTCCCGCCCCTTCATGGCCAAGGATCGCCGGAAAGATCCCTTCAGGATCGTCGCCCGAGCGGGTGAATTCATCTGTATGGCATAGGCCTGTGGCCTTAATTTCAACGAGAACCTCACCAGCGCGAGGGCCTTCCAGGTTGACCTCCATTACTTCGAGTGGCTGGCCAGCGGCGAGTGCTACGGCGGCGCGTGTACGCATATTTCTTCCTCCAATATTTGTGGTCCAAGTTGGGGGAATCCGAAGCACCATGCAATCCCTAGTCTTGCGTAGATTACGTTAGATATGGATAGTGACCCTATGAAAATTATGTTTGCGATTGCCCCGATTTTGTTTCTTGCCGCGTGTGAAGCGGTGGCGCCAGCACCAACGATGGACCCTTTACCAACGCCAACTCAGGACACCTGCAATGCCAGCACTTACGGCCACCTTATCGGTCAAGACGCCACTGCATTGGAACGCGTGATGCTTTTAGGTCAGGTGCGTGTCATTCGGCCGGGGCAAGCTGTTACGATGGATTTCAGGCCTGAACGCATCAACTTCAACGTCGGTGAAGACGAGCGGATCACTTCGATACACTGTTCTTGAAATCTCGGCGTCGCTCCGGAGGCTCGCACTGGGTGGGGGCTAAAAAGCGCGCTTCCGGAGGACTTTCGATAAGCACTATATGCCGCCTGATTGTGGCGTGATTTGGAACCCTTCGCGGTGATTTGACGGCGTAATCAATTTGACTAAATGCAGGGTTGATTTGGCACGACGAAGCCGCAAGTCTGGTCGTATGAATGCACCAACGCCATTTCCCAACCAGCCTCCTGCGCAAACTGCGTTTCACCGGACCGAGTTGAATTTGATCTTGTCTTTATACGGACACTTTGTTGCTGCTGGGGAGTGGCGCGACTACGGCATTTCCCATCTCAAAGATGTTGCGGTTTTCTCCATCTTCCGACGCACAGCCGAGCACCCGATGTACCGCATCGAAAAGCGCCCAAACATGCGTTTGAAGCAAGGGCAATACGTCATTCTCGGGATGGAAGGGCAGATCCTGAAACGTGGTAACGATCTGCGTCAAGTATTGCGTGTGTTGGAGCGAAAACTTATCCGCGCAGTCGACTAAAGTACGCGCCGCCTTCCTGTAATGTCACCATCCCCTTGCGCTTTGATACGCAGCGTTGCCTGCACCAAACCTTCATAGACCACAGCCATATGGTGTGCGTTTGCATGGATCATGGTTTCGGCATCAACCATCATAGCGACATGGCCTTTCCAAAAAATCAGATCACCACGCTGCAATGGGTCATCCACGCTTAACGCTCGCCCAAGTCCATCGGCCTGCATGTCGCTATCGCCAGCGCATAGATGCCCGCTCGCGTGGTAACTCGCTTGTACCAATCCTGAACAATCGACACCTCGGGTTGAATTGCCGCCCCATAGATAAGGCACGCCAAAGAACAGCTGCGCGACCGTTGCGGGGTCTGTGAACAACTGGTCGACGGGGCGAAGGTGCTTTTTCGGGATGAAACCTTGCGGGGTTTCGAAAAACTTATGCAGCTCACTGATAATGGCGACCTCAGCGCCGAATGGCAGATGAAGCAAGTCTCGCGACTTGAAGCTTTCGGTTTCGTAGGCGTGGGTTGCGGGTGACGAAACACGATGGGTGGTGGTGATTGGCGCGCTTAACGCTGCTTCGGGAATGTACCCAACATATCCGTCGCGTTTGGATTGAACGAAGGCCCATCCGTCCAGCCGCTCATAAACGGTAACTGCTGCTCCAAGAAGCAGCTGACGGTCGCGTTTTCCGGCGGGGCTTGCGCACAGGTCAACGACTACCTCCCCGATACTCGCAGGGTTGCCATCAACATAGCTGTCAGCTTGCACTTGCCCGCGAAGATGGTTTGCAGCGACCCGCCCGTTGGCAGGGGTTAAGCGGCGATCACTCACAGGTCTAGAACCTCAGGTAATGACGCAAAGATCGCCCGCGCGCCCATACCCGCGCCCCCCTTTGGACGTGCAGGTGCGGCCACTGGGTTCCAGCCATAAATGTCAAAATGGGTATACGGTGTCTCAGTCACAAATCGGCGCAAAAATAGCGCGGCTGTTATCGACCCCGCGAACCCGCCTGACGGGGCATTGTCTAGGTCCGCGATTTGCGGCTCAATCATGCTTTCGTATGCGTCGTGAAATGGCATCTGCCATACTGGATCTGCAGTTTCTTCCGCGGCCTGCGTAAGCGCGCGCGCCATTGCATCGTCCGTCGTATAAAATGGTGCAAGGTCTGGACCAACAGCAACACGCGCAGCACCGGTAAGCGTGGCCATTGAAATGATGTGATCCGGCTTGCCTTCGTCCGCCAGCGCCAGTGCATCTGCCAAGACAAGGCGCCCTTCCGCATCGGTGTTGTTGATTTCAACTGTCAGCCCTTTGCGGCTGGTGAGAACATCGCCGGGCCGAAACGCAGACCCATCAACCGAATTTTCAACCGCGGGAATGAGGACACGAAGTTGCAGCGGCATCTTCAGCGCCATGATCATATGCGCCAGCCCCAGCACCGTTGCGGCACCGCCCATGTCTTTTTTCATCAGACCCATCGACGCGCCCGGTTTCAGGTTCAACCCTCCGGTATCGAAACATACACCTTTGCCCACGAGCGTAAGCTTTGGTCCAGCTTTACCCCATGACATATCGATCAAACGCGGCGCGCGAGGTGAAGCGCGGCCAACCGTGTGGATCAACGGGTGGTTTTGTTTAAGCAGGTCTTCACCCTGAATAACCGCGCAGCTTGCACCATGTTGTCCCGCTAAAGCAGTAGCTGCCTCCGCTAACTCGTCTGGTCCCATGTCAGAGGCTGGCGTGTTGATCAGGTCGCGCGTTAGGCATTCGCCCGCCGCGAGCGCTTCAATACGCCCAGCGTCTACGCCTGCTGGCGCGACGAATGCGATTTCTTTGGGTGCACCAGATTTGTATCGCTCAAACTTATAGGTGCTCAACAGCAAGCCAAGTGCGGCTTCATCAAGTGCGGGCCCTGATAGCATCGTATCGAGCACATAGGTTCCCGCAGGGAGTTTCGCAGCCGCCGCCGCAAGCGCAAAACGGACGCGCGACTGTCCCTTGGCGCCGATCCCAGCATAGACCGCCTTTATAGTTCCATCCGCATTCGGAAGTGCTTCGATTGCACCGATCGACGCGTTGAATCCCTTGTTGCGCAGCCAGCTTGCTGCCGCGTTTGGAAGGTTCGCAAGCGTTGCGTCCAAGTCATCGGATTTGACCGAGATGAAGGGAATCGCGTTAGCGGAAGGGGCGGCAAACTTGGGGGGCATATGACCTCTGATCTGGCTGTTTACCCAGCCTAGACCATGCCGTTGGCAAGGGCCACAGGCCCATAGCTACATCTATGCGTCCGTCTTTCAAAACGCTGATACCGGCCCAGCCGCATGATCCAACACCTGTGTCATCAGCCGCATTAAGCGAGACAGCGTTGCAGCCAATGCCGCGTCATTGGGATCATCAATACAGTAAACAACATCAGCCGCGACCTGACCAACCCGTCGCAATCCAAGTTGATCGGCAAGCATGACGATGCTGCGCGCGCGTGTTTCAAGACGGGCAAGTTGACCGGTCCGATAATCATCATCCAGCCATTTCAGGTGGCGAGATAACTCTTCAAGGCCCGCGTAGAAAAATTCGCTTTGGCCCTGGTCATCAGCAGTCAAACCAAATGGCGATAACGCAAGCGCGTCTGATCCGGAAGTTTCTCGCGGAATGAGTCGCGTGATCGCACGCGTGCTTCTGCTATGTTCTTGATTCATCATGGCTCCACTC
>DQCL01000172.1:46746-63674 GCA_003533975.1 Octadecabacter sp.
CCACTATGAAACTCGCACGCCCTCTGCCCGACTATCTGGTCCGCCGGTATCACGGCTGGAAAGCCACCACGTATGAGCAAAACAAAGGTTGGTACATGCAACTGGCGGAAGGTGGCCAGCATCCACGTGCTATGGTCGTTTCCTGCTGCGACAGTCGCGTGCATGTGACGTCCATCTTTGGTGCAGATCAGGGTGAATTTTTCATTCACCGCAACATTGCGAATTTAATACCCCCGCAGGAATCCGGCGGTAAGCACCATGGTACGTCTGCAGCCGTAGAATATGCGGTTACGGCGTTAAAAGTGTCCCATCTGATCGTACTGGGTCATTCCGCCTGCGGTGGGGTTCAGGGATGCTACGACATGTGTTCTGGCAACGCCCCTGAGCTGGAGGAAAAGGAGAGCTATGTTGGCCGTTGGATGGACATCCTGCGCCCAAGCTTTGAAAAACTTCCCGCAGGCGACGACGAGAGCCGCGTTCGCCAGTTGGAGAAAGACAGCGTTGTGACGTCCTTGGAAAACCTCATGACTTTCCCGCATGTTAAGGCTGCGGTAGATGCTGGGCGCCTGTCGTTGCACGGGTTATGGAACGACATCGGGCATGGCGGTCTTGAAGTTTATGACGCCGAAAGAAACGCATTTATCGCGCTATAGGGTTATAAATTAAAAAGGCCCCGCCAAACGAATGACGGGGCCTTCCTAGAATACTATGACGGATCAGCCTTTTTTCAGGCACCGATTGCCAAGCGTCTCAGCGATCTGCACCGCGTTGAGAGCAGCGCCCTTACGCAAGTTGTCAGAAACGACCCACATGTTCAGGCCGTTGTCGATCGTGCTGTCCTGACGGATACGGCTGATAAACGTCGCGAAATCGCCAACACATTCAACAGGTGTCACATAACCGCCATCTTCGCGCTTATCGATGACCATACAACCAGGCGCTTCGCGCAGGATGTCACGTGCTTCGTCTTCGTCGAGGAAATCCTCAAACTCGATATTGATCGATTCTGAGTGCCCAACGAATACAGGGACGCGAACACAGGTCGCCGTAACTTTGATGCTTGGGTCGACGATCTTCTTCGTCTCCGCAACCATTTTCCATTCTTCTTTGGTGTCACCACTGTCCATGAACACGTCGATGTGCGGGATCACGTTGAATGCGATCTGCTTTGGGTAGACCTTCGGCGCGACTTCCTGCCCGGGGACGTAGACGCCTTTGGTCTGGTTCCACAGCTCGTCGATTGCCGCCGTGCCGCTGCCAGAAACAGACTGGTACGTGGACACAACAACGCGTTTGATCTTCGCGCGGTCATGCAAAGGCTTCAACGCAACAACCATTTGCGCGGTCGAACAGTTCGGGTTCGCGATGATGTTTTTCTTCGCGTAGCCGTCAACGGCCTCTGGGTTCACTTCTGGTACAACCAGCGGAACATCAGGGTCATAACGGTAAAGCGAAGAGTTATCGATCACGATGCAGCCTGCTTTGGCAGCAATCGGCGCGTACTTCTTCGTCGCGTCAGACCCAACAGCGAAGAACGCAATGTCGTAGCCCGTAAAGTCAAAGGTATCCAAGTCTAGGGTTTTCAACGTTTTGTCGCCAAAGCTAACTTCCGTGCCCAGCGATTTACGGGATGCCAGTGCGACAACCTCATCCGCTGGAAACTGGCGCTCGTCCAGAATGTTGAGCATTTCGCGGCCCACGTTACCTGTGGCACCCGCAACGACGATTCTATAACCCATGTGCTTGGTTCCTTTGTAAATGCACGTCCCCACGATGGTCTATTGGGGGACACGCGCCTCATAGACCTAAGTGTACATAAGCGAAAGGGGCCTCAGTCGGTGCGGTCTGTGCTGAATGCGTAGATGGCAAGCCCGCAACAGATCAGTGCGCCGTAGAACAAGAATAAAAACGAATACGCTTGGCCAGATGCCATCGTTGTATCCCAGTGTGCCATGAGGCGTCCGGTGACGATTTGCATGACGCCGACGCCCCCTATTCCGAACAGGTTCAATAACGTTACGCCCCGCCCCGTGAGGTGCTCAGGGAAGAACGGGCGCGCATGCGCGATCATTAAGGGGAAAGATGCGCCTGCAAATCCGACCAGCGCCAAAAGCGCTGTTGCAATCCAGACAGACCCCTGAAGCGGAAGCGCAAACAACGCAAAGCACCCAATAGCGCCCAACGCATTGCCAATGAACACCACCCATTTTCGTGTGCCGAAGACGCGATCCATAGGTCCATAAGCAAAGTTTCCAGCAACCATCGCGAGGCCCATCACAAGGGTCATTGTACCAATCATCGCAGTGTCCGCGCCAAAATTATCAGCACCATACGGTCCAACCCAAAGCCCGCGCAGCCCGGCGGCCGGCGCATAGTTTACAAACATCATCGGAAAAATGAGCCAAAGTGCCTTGATCTTAAGAAGGTCCAAAACAGACCCGCGCGGCCCAGTCGCTGCTTGTTTTGGCGGATCCTTCATGAATATCCAAAGTGCGATCGAAACCAGCAATGTCACCACCGCAAGAGCAACCATCGTTTCGCGCCAACCAAAGGCTTCTACCGCCCAAGCCATTGGCGCTGAACTCGCCAAGTTACCAAGTGACCCGAACCCGATCATCGCGCCAGCAAGGGTTGAGAACATCACAGGAGGGTACATTTTTGCAAAGATGTAATAGGCAGCCATCAATACAGGTGAACAGCCAATCCCGATCAGAACCATCGCGTAAGAAATATGTGTCGGGGTTTGGGCTAGCGCGAAGACCAGTGCACCGCCGGCCCCGCCCAAGCTGAACAAAACAACAGCCGTTATCCGTGGACCGATCCGGTCAAGCGCCTCGCCCACGGGGATTTGCATGACCGCAAAGACAATGAACCAAAGGCCCGATGCATACGAAAGGTCAGCGGATGTTGCCCCGAGATCGGTTTCCAATGCGGGCGTGAGAACCGCCAAAAACGCGCGGTAAAACTGGCTAAGAACATAGCCAAGAACCAAGAATATCAAACCTGCTCGCATCGCTATGTCTCCTTTCGCCCAGACGTCGCACAGCGCCCAATGCGGCGCAAGTGCGCACGTGCCGCGCAATCCCGACTAAAACAATTGGTCATAGATGGACGAGACCCGATAGATAGGTTAGCAAACGGCCATGTCGGACAGCACACAACAGCAAACGCAATCACGTAAGTCTTCGTGGTTTATGGCGGATAAGACCATTGCCGTACTGGCGTTTATGATTGCTGCATTTTGCCTTCTGCCGCACTTATCA
The DNA here is from genome assembly GCA_003533975.1 of Octadecabacter sp. Lineage (GTDB taxonomy): Bacteria > Pseudomonadota > Alphaproteobacteria > Rhodobacterales > Rhodobacteraceae > Octadecabacter. Next base: position 50,010 of record DQCL01000172.1, read on the forward strand.
GTTCTCGTGGCCGCGATGCTGGGGGACACCGAAACGCTGCGCCATCTCGCGGGTTCGGTTCTGGGGGACTACATGCGCAATACGGCGGCGCTGGTTGTGCTGGTCGGTATTGGGACTTTCATGATTGGTACGGGCGCGGCCTGGCTTGTTACGATGTGTGCCTTTCCTGGAAGGCGCTGGCTCGAAGTTGCATTGGTGATCCCGCTCGCGTTTCCTGCATATGTCCTCGCCTATGCCTATACGCATGTCTTGGACCACCCCGGCATTGTGCAATCGGTGTTGCGTGACCTAACTGGTTGGGGCCCGCGCGACTATTGGTTCCCTGAAATTCGTAGCATGGGCGGCGCTGCGACTATGCTCACCCTCGTGCTTTATCCGTATGTCTACCTCCTCGCTCGTGCCGCGTTCCTTGGGCAAAGCGCGACGACGTTTCTAGCGGCACGTTCATTGGGAAAGTCACCCGTTCGGGCATTCCTCTCAGTGTCACTCCCCTTGGCCCGCCCAGCTATCGCGGCTGGGGTGCTCCTTACGATGATGGAAACCATTGCCGACTTTGGCACAGTTTCCCATTTCGGTGTGCAGACCTTCGCCACGGGAATTTACAACTCATGGTTCGGGATGGTTGACCGTGGGGCCGCCGCGCAGCTTTCACTTGGGCTTTTGGCATTCGCTCTTTTGCTCGCGATGCTTGAAAGATCAAATCGCGGACGCGCGCGGTTCAGCAATGGCAAACGCCAAGATGTGATCGCTCGTATTCCACTGACGGGCGCCGCCAAGTGGGGCGCGATGGTATTGTGCGGTTTGCCCGTCCTGTTGGGCTTGGTCATTCCCGTGATTTCCTTGTCGGTCATGGCCGCCGGATCAGAACAGAACCTGTTCAGCCCGCGCTACGTTCGTTTCATCACGAACTCGCTCACTCTTGCTGCGATCGCGGCGATTGTCACTGTTGCTGCGGCGATCCTGCTCGGCAGTTTCAGCCGGCTTCGCGAGACCCGTCTTGCGGGTGCCGCTCTCTATATTGCTCGGATTGGGTATGCCGTTCCGGGCGGGGTCATTGCGGTCGGACTGATTGTGCCTTTCGCGGCGTTCGACAACACGCTCGACGCTTGGATGCGGTCGACCTTCGACATTTCAACTGGCCTGCTGTTCACTGGGTCAATCTGGCTGCTGATTGGCGCGTACCTGATCCGGTTCCTTGCAGCCGCGATTGGGGCTTATGAGGGTGGTATCGCCGTGGTCAGCCGCAACATTGACGCCGCGAGCCGTCTGCTCGGGGAGAACGCGATTGGGACTGTGCGCCGTGTACACGTCCCCCTCCTCACACCGAGCCTTTTGACGGCGGCCTTGATTGTCTTTGTTGATGTAATGAAAGAGCTGCCTGCGACCCTGATCATGCGACCGTTCAACTATGACACGCTGGCAGTACAGGCGTTCCGGCTTGCGTCTGATGAACGCTTGAATGGGGCGGCCGTACCCAGTCTTTTGATTGGTGCAATCGGGTTGCTACCGGTCATTTTACTGTGCCGCAGGGTAGCGATTCACAAAGCTTAACTGGAAAAGAAATGGGCGCAGCTTTCACTACGCCCGTTTCAATTTGGTGTGCACTTGAAACTTATTCCCAACCAACGTCATTGAAAATCGTCAGCGCGAGGGGGAGTTGCTTCGCTACAGCACTAAGGCTTACGTCGTCGGCTGTGAATTCGCCAAGTGATGCGACAGCTTCACTGAGCTGAACACCCTCAACAGATGGGTACTCATCGTTGCCGTTAGAGAAGTACTGCTGGGCTTTGTCCGACGCGAGGTACTCAAGGAAAAGGATCGCGTTTTCACGGTTCGGGGCGTGCGCCGCAACACCGCCACCGGATAGGTTCATATGCGCACCTTCGGCGTCTTGGGACGGCCACTGTAAACCAATCATGTCGATGCTGTCGGAAAGGCCATCAACATCCGTGCGAATGGCGCGGGCGAAGTAGTAGGTGTTCGAAACAGAAATCTCGCACTCGCCGGAAACGATTCCACGCAGCTGATCAGTGTCGCCGCCTTGTGGGGAACGGGCCATGTTGTTGACCACACCTTGGGCCCAAGCACGTGCGACATTTTCTCCGTGGTTCTCGATGATCGAGGCCAAAAGCGTTTGGTTGTAAGTGTTGGTGGAAGACCGGATGCAAACAAGACCCGCATAGGCCGGATCAGCAAGATCAAGATACGTCATCGGCGGGTTGGCCACGTCAGCTTTATCGTAAAAGATAACGCGCGAACGTTGTGAAAAGCCGAACCACTGGTTGTCGCTGTCTTGCAGGTTCGATGGAATTTCCGCCTCAAGGACGTCGCTTTCGATAGGTTGCAGAATACCTGCATTCTTGGCGCGTTCCAGACGGGACGTATCAACTGCTATGAAAACATCCGCCGGAGAATTAACGCCTTCGGCTTGGATACGTGCAGTAAGCTCGTCCGCTTTGCCTTCAATCCGGTTGATCGTGATGCCTGTCGCCTCTTCGAACTCAGAGTAAAGCTGTTCGTCCGTATCGTAGTGGCGGGAGGAATATATATTCAGCTCACCATCGGCGAATGCGGGCGCTGCGCTGCTAAGAAGAAGCGTTGCAAGTGTCATAGCTTTCATCGTCATTTGTCCATCCTAATGTCTGACCCTTTCACTCAACTATCGCTGACATCACATCTCGTCAAGTATTCCTGACAAAAACAATAGACTAATTTCGCGGCGCACAAAGCTTGACCGGTCCAGGCTTTTCATTCCCATTGGAAGTCAGGAGGCAAGAAACTATGGCAGCAGTTAAATTTAGCGCGACCCCGAGTCAGTCTAGCTATGATGTCGTTATCATCGGCGGGGCTATGTATGGCTCGTCAGTTGCTTGGTTTCTGACCGACAACCCCGACTTTGACGGGTCGATCCTCGTGATTGAACGCGACACGAGTTATGCGCAATGTGCGACTGCGCATACAAATTCCTGCATTCGCCAACAGTTCAGCAACCCGCTGAATGTCAACATTTCTCAATTCGGCGCTGAATTTATAAACAACTTCAAAGAATACATGGGGAACGATCCGCGTGTTCCGGATCTGTCGATTCAAAGCTACGGGTATATGTATCTGGCCGACGACACGACGTTCGCGGACCAGCTTCGGTCAGCGCAACAGGTTCAACTGGCCGCCGGTGCCTCAACACAGCTGATGACCCCTGAAGAAATCAGCGCCTCCTACCCGTTCTATAACGTCGATGACATCCTGCTTGGCAGCATTAACCTTGTCGACGAAGGCTATTGGGACGGAGGCACGGTGTTTGATTGGTGGCGAAGGTCCGCGTGCGAACGCGGTGTCGAATATGTTGCAGGCGAAGTCGTGTCGATGAACATAAGCGCGAATGGCTCGCGCGTTGAAGCCGTCACTTTCGCCAATGGTGATGTCGTCGCATGCGGGAAAGTCGTGAACGCGACTGGGCCGCGCGGTGCAGTGACGGCAAAAATGGCTGGTATCGACATCCCGATTGAGCCGCGCAAACGTTTCACTTGGATCTTCTCGGCCGAACAGCCGCTCGATCGTGACCTGCCACTTACGATTGACCCAAGCGGCGTACACTTCCGCCAAGACGGGCCGAAGACCTATCTGGCAGGTGGACACGCAGATGACGATCCAGCGGTAGACTTCGACGACTTCACGATGGACCACAACATCTGGCAGGATAAGATTTGGCCGACGATCGCGGCGCGTATTCCGCAATTTGAAGCGATCAAAGTCGTGACGGAATGGGCGGGCCACTACGATTACAACACGCTAGATCACAACGCTATTCTGGGGCCACATTCTGAGGTCGAGAATTTCTTCTTTGTGAACGGGTTTTCAGGCCATGGCTTACAGCAATCGCCTGCGATGGGGCGCGGCACCGCCGAGATGCTAACCTACGGTGAGTACCGAACGCTTGACCTTTCGCCCTTCGGATATGACCGGATCGCAAAAAGCAGGCCGTTTTCCGAGACAGCGATTATTTAGGTTCGATTTGACCTTCAGGGTGACGCCCCATAAGCCGCAGAAGCGGCCCAGCGCGCAGGTATGTTCCCGTTTCGTGACGAGACCTTGTGCGCAAGACGGGGGTCGTTGCCGAGGCACCTGAATTGCTTTCACGCAAGACGATATAAAGGCCGGATGCAATGATGATGCCCGCGCCGAGGATCGTTGTTGTGTCTATCACCTCATCAAAGAACCATGCGCCAAAGATCGTCGCCCATATAATTTGACTGTACTGCATCGGCGCGATGATTGCGGCCTCGCCAGCTTGATACGCGGCGACAATGCTGCGACCGGCGGTCCAGGCAAGGGCAGCCACCAATGCGACTAATCCGAGGTGTTCAATCGGCATGGGTTTGTAAACGAACGCAAGCGCGACACCCATCAGAACGAAGTTCGCCATCATCGGGTACAGCAACATCACAACTGGACGTTCTTCCGATCCGATCCGACGCACAACGATTGATGCCAATGAACTGCCAATCGCGGCCGTCAGTGCCGCGGCGTGGCCCAACGTCAAATCTGTCGTTCCCGGACGCAACACGACGATTACGCCAGACAGCCCGACAATCACAGCGAGCCATCTACGCAGGCGCACCCGTTCGCCCAAAACCGGGATGGCGAGGACGGTGATCAAAAGCGGTGCTGCGAATAGGATCGCATAGGTTTGCGCCAAAGGCAGGACAGTGAATGCGTAAAATGCTGAAACTGCAGTCGCGACGGAAGCCACCGTTCGCAGGGCCATCCACCACGGATGGCGCGGTAACAAATTGCCCGGCTTGGAGTCCCGCATAAGAAAAAAGGTTGCTAGCGGAAAGCTGAACAGCACTGAAAAGAACACGATCTGGATCGGTGAATACGTTTCACCCAAAATCTTGATGAAAACATCATGCGTTGCGAAAACCGCGAACGCGATTAACGCAAGGATTGCACCTTTTGCATTTGAAGACATATCGCACCCATTTCCAATTTCCGAAATGTTAGCACTAACACCCAATGCAAAAAAGCGGCGATTATGCACCGCCGCTTTCTAAATTTTTGCAGACTTCGGCTGCCAGCTATTAGAGGCTCTCGTCAAGGGCCGCCAAAATAGCATCCGTCATCCCTGACGTGCTGACGGCGGTGCTGTTCGCGTCGCTCAGCAAATCGCCCGTACGCACACCATCAGCGAGTACTTTTTCAATCGCAGCCTCAAGGCGTGCCGCCTCAGCGCCCTCATCAAAGGAATATCGCAGCGCCATCGCGAAGCTCAGGATACACGCAATCGGGTTCGCCTTACCTTGGCCAGTGATGTCAGGCGCAGAACCGTGTACCGGCTCGTACATCGCCTTTGGACGGCCATTCTCCATTGGCGCACCAAGGGATGCCGAAGGCAACATGCCAAGCGAGCCAGTTAGCATCGCAGCGCAGTCAGACAAGATGTCACCGAATAAGTTGTCGGTGTAGATCACATCGAACTGCTTGGGCGCGCGTACCAACTGCATCGCGCCGTTGTCAGCGTACATGTGGGACAGTTCAACCTCGGGGTAATCCGCGTGGACTTCCGTAACCACATCACGCCATAGGATGCCGGATTCCATAACGTTGGCTTTTTCCATGGAGCACAGTTTTTTATCACGCTTCATCGCCATTTCAAATGCAGCACGCGCGCCACGCTCGATCTCGGCTTCTGTATAGCGCTGAGTGTTCACGCCGACGCGCATGTTGTCTTCCATGTGAATGCCGCGTGGCTCACCGAAATACACACCAGATGTCAGTTCGCGCACGATCATAATATCGAGGCCCGCAACGAGTTCTTTCTTAAGGCTGGAGAAGTCGGCCAATGCGTCAAAACATTGAGCGGGACGGAGGTTCGCAAAGAGATCCATTTCCTTACGAAGACGCAAAAGGCCACGCTCGGGCTTTAGGCTAAAATCCAAATCGTCGTAAGCAGGGCCACCGACGGCACCAAGAAGGACTGCGTCAACCTCTTGCGCTTTGACCATTGTGTCGTCGTGCAGCGGGACGCCGTGTGCGTCGTAGGCAGCACCACCAACCAAGTCTTCGGACACATCAAACTGTAGGTCACGCTTCGCGCCAAACCAGTCAATAACGCGGCGAACTTCTGCCATGACTTCTTGGCCAATGCCATCGCCGGGAAGGATCAAAAGGGAAGGGTTTGACATGGGAATGTTCCTAAGCTGAGATACGTTGGATTGCGCCTAGCCCGTCAGGCGTGCTGGGTCAAGAAATCAGCTCATGAAGCACCGCCTTCATGCCTTTAGACAGGGGGCCCTAACACGTCAAAGACGCAACGCGCAGCAAAGGACTAAGGCGAGCCGTCCAGATGGACGTCGACCCACACAAGGTGATGCGGGCCAGCGGCCAAACCATCGCTACCGAGTAATTCGGCCGCTTGATCATCGGGCGCGGGCCAAAAAACACCTGCTCCGGTGATCGTCAGTTCACGTGAAGGCAAAACATAGGACACTCGCAAATTCCCCGGGCCATCAACGGACCAGTCCGCCGTGTCGAAAGCCGGATTACCGACATGGCCCCCATCCGCCGCAATCGCTGCACCGTCACTTTCTGGCATTGGGTCTTGCAAGCTGGGATGCGCTAGGACATTCGCAATTCCGGCCCTGATCCCCTCTCCGTCAAATGGGTCTGCATTTACGTTACCAATTAAAACTGGTGAGGAGAAATCAACCTGCAGGCTTCCATTTAGAACGGCCTCCCAAACACGAAGCTCATCGCGGTTGCGTAGCCCATTGAAATCCTCTGGCCCGTCAAAAACAGGTGCGGTCGCTGAGTACGCAAAGAGAGTTATGACCGCGCCATTAATGTCGATTGGCACGACCCAATGTCCGGATGACGACACGGGCAGGACATCCAGAACCGTTTCAGAGGGGAATGATGTTCCATTCAACGTTGGCAATTCTCGTTCGGGGACAGCGCGCCAAAGAAGGTAAGTTAAGTCAGTGATGTCCTTCGTCAGGATTGGGTAGCGCGAAAACAACGCCATGCCGCCATCCCCTAAGAAGCGCCCATATCCCAAAGCATCCCGTGCATCACCGGTATAGCCATTGCCATCGACATCTAGGCCCGTCTGCACCCCCGCATTTGGTCGCGCTGAATATTGGTATTCGTAAGGCACCCTTAGGCCATCAGAGAACGCTGCCATTCCAACGCCGGAAGCGTCATAATCAAAGTCCGTGAGCAGAAGAACATCGGGGTTCACGCGGTTCACAATCGCGATCGTAGCACCGATCTGCGGATCTTCGTTTGCGACGAGGTCACGCAAAAGCAACCCTGGCCCATCGCGGCTAAGAGGCGCAGCAAACGTTGCAATTCGCACGGGTTCCGTGGGTTGGGCAAACACCGCTGTTGCGTTGAAAAATACAGTTGCAAGCCAAGAGGCCAAGCCTAGGCAGGGACCCCGCCTTCGTCTTGGACGCGTAAGTACGCTTGTTCGCGCTGAACGGCGATCATCTGGGCTACACGGAGCATTGCGATGCCGCGCATGATCATGCTGGCGGGAATAAAGGCCCATGCAGTCATCGTCCAAATTAATGTGTGTGAATCCTGTAGTTGGATCGGGTTGAATATATCTGATGCAAGTTTCACGAGTGCTGGAATCAAGAATGGGAGCAAGAACCCTAAGATAAGGTTAAGCTGGCCGTCCCGTTCGAGGCGATCAACGACATCCCCGCCCGCAGTCGGGTCAAAGGTGGGCAGGTTAATCCAAACATTGAAACCGCCGCGCTGGTTTGGCCAATCCTTGAGACGCAGCATACAGACGAAGAAGGCCAGCGAAAACAAAGACACGAGATAGCTTAGGCCCGCAGCCGTGCGGACATTCTCAATCAGGCCCGCGCTTGATTCAGGTGGCAGCATCAGCACAACGAGGCGCACAGGGGAATAAGGGAAATCCATTGCCTCCGCGAGGGAGCCCCCGACCATATTAAAAAGAACGGTCAGAGTTGTGGGTTCGGCGGCGCCCTTGGCGATAACTGTGAGCGCAAGGACCGTGGCCGCGAGGCCAAAGAAGCGCACGCGGTTAAACGGCGGTGCGTTGCGAAATTCCATGAAGCTCGGTGAACTTGAGTTGTATTCGACAAAAACAAATACGCCAGAAACGATTGAAACAAGCGCCACCGTCTGCACGGTATCCGCAGCTGTGTTCGCAAGTATCAACGATGGAGTGGCGATCATCAAGATCACCAAAACTGCCCTTAAGACAGCACCTGTAAGCCGTGAAATCACTGCGCCCTTACCCTCATTTCGGTCGGTCGCGATACGATGCCGCGGCCTTGTCCCGTTTTGATCCTGCTCATTTACGGCAGGTTGCCTCATCTTCGCCATAATGTTGCCCACATTCAGATTCCGGTTCAAGTCACTGTTCTGTTTTGCAAAAATTCGAGGCCGAATTGCGGCAACACTGGTGCGAGATTGCAACCATTTCATTGGATTAGAATGTTGATGTCTAAATGTGGGGGTAAACACCCATCCCAAGCACAAGTGACGTTTACGTCTGTTTAAGACCTGCGTCAAAAAGAAGGGGCGCCCGTTCGGACGCCCCCCTTCAGAAATGCCTTATTTCGCCGTTTTGGGTTCAGACCCAAGGACGATCGGCGGAAGCTTGCGCTTCGAATGTATCAATTGCCGCGGCTTTTTCCATCGTCAGTCCGATGTCATCCAAGCCGTTCATGAGGCAATGCTTTTTGAAACTATCGACTTCAAACGCATAAACCTCACCATCCGAAGACGTGACGGTCTGCGCCTCAAGGTCGACTTCAATGCGTGCATTCGCACCCTTCTCAGCGTCTTTCATCAGGGCATCGCGCTGATCTTCCGGCAGGATGATCGGGAGAATGCCGTTCTTGAAGCAGTTGTTATAGAAGATGTCGGCAAAGCTGGTGGAGATCACACAGCGAATACCAAAATCAGCAATCGCCCAAGGCGCATGTTCGCGCGAAGACCCGCAGCCGAAGTTGTCACCGGCAACAAGCACAGAGGCCTCGCGGTAGGCTGGTTTGTTCAAAACGAAATCAGCGATCTCGTTGCCTTCGCGGTCAAACCGCATTTCATCAAACAGGTTCACGCCGAGACCCGAACGCTTGATTGTTTTCAAAAACACCTTCGGGATAATCATATCCGTGTCGATGTTCACCAGCGGCATTGGCGCCGCGATACCAGAGAGTTTGTCGAACTTTTCCATCGTCTTTTCCTTTTCTGGCGTTAACCAATTTCGTCTTCGAAGTTAACGAAAGTAAACGCCCCAGTAAGACCCAGAGACCGTATGGAAAGCATATGGGAACCGTATGGGTCCGGTATGGGTCTTTTCCGTAATCTGGGTCATGAACTCATTTATTTCTATTCCTGATCAGCCGATTTGGGCCGGTCGTGATGTGGATGCGCCGAAAATTCGGTGGCCTTAGGTCTGCGGCGCCGTTTCATCCAAACGTCTCTGAAATTACATCAGCTCCCGAACGTCAGTCAGGTGACCCGTAATCGCGGCGGCAGCAGCCATACCCGGAGACACGAGGTGCGTGCGGCCTTTGTAGCCTTGGCGACCCTCAAAGTTCCGGTTTGACGTAGATGCACAGCGTTCACCTTCGGCCAGTTGATCGGGGTTCATCGCAAGGCACATAGAACACCCCGCCATGCGCCATTCAAAACCAGCGTCCTTGAAGATGTCGGCAAGACCTTCTTCTTCGGCCTGAGCGCGCACGAGGCCAGAACCTGGAACAACCATCGCCCGCATTCCATCCTTGACCTTTTTGCCCTTCAGGATCGCGGCAGCAGCACGCAGGTCTTCGATACGACCGTTGGTGCAAGACCCGATAAAGACCGTGTCGATTTCGATATCGGTCAGCTTTTGACCAGCGGTCAGGCCCATGTATTCGATGGAACGTGCGGCTGCGTCAACTTTACCGCCTTTGAACGATTCCGGCGCGGGAACAAGTGCTGTAATCGGCAAAACGTCCTCGGGGGAGGTGCCCCATGTGACGGATGGGGCGATGTCTTCGGCCTTGATGGTGAGCTCGAGATCCCAGTGCGCGTCACCGTCGGAGAACAGTGTTTCCCACCACGCTTGGGCTTTGTCCCATTCAGCACCGGTTGGTGCATTTGGGCGGCCCTTGCAGTACGCGAAAGTTTTTTCGTCCGGAGCGATAAGGCCCGCACGTGCGCCGCCCTCAATTGCCATGTTGCAGACGGTCATGCGGCCTTCCATCGACAGATCGCGGATCGCTTCGCCGCAATATTCGATGACGTAGCCTGTGCCGCCAGCGGTGCCGGTTTCACCGATGATGTGCATTGTGATGTCTTTGGCGGTGACGCCCGGGTTCAGCTTGCCCGTGATCTCGACTTTGAAGTTCTTGGACTTTTTCTGGATCAGGGTTTGCGTGGCAAGCACGTGTTCGACTTCAGATGTGCCGATGCCGTGGGCAAGTGCGCCGAATGCGCCGTGGGTTGCTGTGTGGCTGTCACCACAAACAACCGTCATGCCAGGCAATGTCCAACCCTGTTCGGGGCCAACGATGTGCACGATGCCTTGGCGCACGTCGGACACGGGATAGTAGTGGATGCCGAATTCCTTGGCGTTCGTGTCGAGTGCCTCGACCTGAATGCGGGAATCCTCGGTCATGGTTTCGGCGTTCGCACGATCCAGTGTTGTTGGAACGTTGTGGTCCGGCACGGCAATTGTTTTGTCAGGGGCACGTACGCTACGGCCCGACATGCGCAGACCTTCGAAGGCCTGCGGCGAGGTCACTTCGTGTACGAGGTGACGGTCAATATAAAGCAAGCAGGTGCCATCAGCAGATTCATCCGCTACGTGAGCATCCCAGATTTTATCGTAAAGCGTTTTGGGGGACATGTGTCCTCTCCCGTTCTGTTTGTTGTGGGGAATGGTTCAGGCACGCCGGTTTTCAATGCCGTACCTTTCGGTACGAGGCGTGCGGGCGATTATAGGTGTGCGAGTATGGTACGCGAGGCACCGTAAAAGCGCCAAGGCAGGCGCGCGCGATCATCCATGTCAAAAACTTGGGTCATAGGGTCCAGATATACAGGCATAGTGAGACTCGCAAGGGTGATCCATTGGTGATGCGCCTATGCATGTCCTTGCTTGAAGGCATGTTACCCGCCGTGCCACACTCGTTTTATGGCAGAACACATAGACCTCGACGAGAGCGGCAGCATTGCAACAGACCCAGGTACAGGCGTGCTTGAACCGGCTACAGATGCACCGCAAGCGGCGCTGCAAGAGATAACCGAGGTCAGTCAGTCGTTATTTTCGCAGGCAGAGACATTTGTGGCGTCCCTGTTTCGAACGTGGAACTTGTATCAAGTTCTTATTGCGCTGTGCTTATTGCTGTTGTCGTTACTTATCCGCAGGCTACTTGCGCCGCGCTTGCGCGAATGGATGCGCACCCGTGAAGGGTGGCCGAAATGGAAGCTTCGCTGGCTACTCATCATTCACACGCGGTTTGGCGGCATTGTATTTGTTGCGTTGATTTGGACCGTGCTGCTTGTCATGCGCGAGTTCACATGGCCGCCGCCCTTTAGCTTTCACTGGCCGTCGCGCACTTACCTGCTTGGAATTATTGCGATGCTTGCGACGGCGTGGTTGGTCGTGCGGCTCGCAACGCGATTGATCCACAATCCGTTGATGCGGCAGGTCGTGCGGTATGGCGCATGGATATGGGCCACGTTGAGTATTCTTGGCGTTACCGACGAAGCGGAAAAGCTGTTGGATTCAATAGCAGTTGAGCTTGGTGAAACACGCCTGTCTGTTTGGCTTGTGGTGCAAGCGGTCTTTATTCTAGGCGTATTCTTTTTCGCCGCGCGGTTCCTGTCACGGACGGCTTCGGCACAGATCAAGCACAACAACGATATTAGCCCGTCGATGCAGGTCCTTATGGTCAAATTCCTGCAGGTGGTTCTGTTTGGCGCTGCGTTCTTTATGGGGCTTCGGGCCGTCGGGTTTGACCTTACAGGATTGGCGGTTCTGTCAGGTGCGATTGGTGTGGGCCTTGGTTTTGGTTTGCAAAAGGTCGTGTCCAACCTTGTGTCGGGCATCATCATTCTGCTCGATAAATCAATCAAACCGGGTGACGTTATTACCGTGGGGGAGACGTTTGGTTGGATCAATTCACTTGGTGCGCGTTACGTGTCGATCACCACGCGCGACGGGCGAGAATACCTGATCCCCAACGAAGACCTGATCACGACCCAAGTGGTCAACTGGTCCCATTCCAACGACTTTGTGCGGTTGGATATCTATTTTGGCACGGCTTACGGCGACAATCCGCGTGAAGTGCGCAAGCTGGCAATCGATGCTGCGGCAAGTGTGGACCGCGTGTTGGAGTTCCGCCCACCTGTTTGTCACATCGTGGGATTTGGGGACTCGTCAGTGGATTACATCCTGCGGTTCTGGATCAAAGACCCCACCGGCGGGCTGACCAACATCCGCGGCAACGTCTACTTGGCGTTGTGGGACGCATTTGCCGACAACGGCATCAGTATCCCGTTCCCGCAGCGCGAGGTGAAGATGATCGAAGGATCAGAGATCGCGCACAAGGCGTTGGATTAGACCGCTTGGAGGACGCCAATGGACGGGCATTCCAAGTTGTTCGATGGAGAGGGTCTGGCAGAATTACCGCAGTGCATCGGCTAACCTTTCTGTGCGTTGAAAAGCGGCTTGGTGATTGCTACGTTAGGGTGTGCCCCGTTGAGGGGTATTGACGGCGCATCCATTGAAGGGCACTGCGCAGTCTCATACTTCCTAGGTAGGACCCCCTGCCGCCGACGAGTTCAAAAAAGAATGACCATGCAAACGCCTACTTCAGACAGCACCTTGGCAGCCGTCCTGAAATCACTTGATGATGATAAAGCCGAAGACGTGGTGCAGATTGATCTGCGCGGCAAGTCTGAGATGGGCGACCATATGGTCATCGCGTCTGGCCGTTCATCGCGTCAGGTTTCATCTATTGCCGAAAAGCTGACCGAGCGTCTGAAACAGACCTTCGGCATTTTGTCCAAGATCGAAGGCCGTGCCGCGGGTGACTGGGTTCTGATTGATACTGGCGATGTGATCGTGCACGTGTTCCGCCCTGAAGTGCGTGAGTTCTACCAGCTTGAAAAGATGTGGCAGAACCCCGGCGAGACCGTCGAGGCGCAATAATGCGTGTCACGGTGTGCGTGGTGGGTCGCCTTCGGGCCGGACCGGAACGCACATTGATTGACGACTACCTGCAACGATTTGACCGCACTGGTCGCGCGCTTGGCCTTGGGCCAATTGATGTGCGCGAAGTTGAAGACCGCAAAGGCGGTGGCATGGCGGCTGAGGCTGTGTTGCTGGAAAAGGCTCTTCCAGCGGGCGCCGCTGTCATCGCATTGGACGAGCGCGGGAAAATCAAAACGTCGCCCGAGTTCGCCAATGATCTGGCGCGGTTTCGCGACGATGGCCGCAGCGACCTTGCGTTCATCATTGGCGGTGCTGACGGGATTGACCCCAGTTTGCGCGCGAAATGCGATGCCTCGCTAAGCTTTGGCAAAATGGTCTGGCCCCATATGTTGGTTCGCGTGATGCTGGCGGAACAGCTGTATCGTGCTGCGTCAATTCTTGCTGGCGCACCGTATCATCGCGTTTAGGCGGTT